>NZ_JBITSX010000004.1:0-117809 GCF_044541255.1 Pseudomonas sp. NPDC085632
CCCACTCAGACGCCGGATAGATGAAAGCAAGCCAAACACGACATCAAAAACAGTATTGCAGAAAAGGGGGTAACCATAGATGTAGGAGTGAGCCTACTCGCGATAGCGGTGGGTCAGCCGATGAAGATGTTGAATGTGCGGACGCCATCGCTGGCAAGCCAGCTCCCACAGGTTTCTCGGGTGTTAACAAAACCCCTGTTCATTGCAGATCCCTGTGGGAGCTGGCTTGCCAGCGACGAGGCCCGAACTAACAACGCTTCAGGGCCTGCTTGTGCGCATACATCGCCCCATCGGCGTCCGCCAACAACCGGTCCACAGTCTCATGGCGTTTGGCGTCGTATTCGATCTGCCCAACGCTGAAGCGAATCGCATAACCGCGGTGCAACGTGGCATTGCGCTCTTCAAGGATTTCCTTGAGTCGCGCCATGATCGCCGTGGTTTCGATGTGGCTGGAGCCGGTCAGCAGCGCGACAAACTCATCCCCACCCAAGCGTCCGACCACATCACTCTCGCGAAACGCGATGCGCAGCACATCGGCAAAGGTCTTCAGCGCACTGTCACCCTCGGCATGGCCGTAGAGATCGTTGATCTGCTTGAAGTCATTGAGGTCGAAAAACAGCAAGGTCGCCGGCCGCTCCAGCCGTGCACAGGCGTCCAGCGCATGCTGGGCCAGTTGCTTGAAGCCGCGACGATTGGACAGCAAGGTCAGTTCGTCCATGCTCGCCATCTGCACGGCCGTCAGCTCTTGCTCGGCCATCTCGGCCAGATCCCGCAACAGCGCGCGCTCTTCATCGTCGAGCTCGCGGGGCTTGGTGTCGATCAGGCACAGCGTGCCCATTTTATTGCCGTTGGGCACGGTCAGCGGGTAACCGGCGTAGAAGCGGATGTTCGGCGCGCCAGTGACCAGGGGATTGTCGTGAAAACGCACATCCTCGCGGGCATCGGGCACCAGCAGGAGTTCGTTCTGAAGGATCGCGTGGCCGCAAAATGAAACATCCCTCGACGTTTCAGTGACATCCAGCCCCACACAGGACTTGAACCACTGGCGATCCTTATCGACCAGCGTTACCAGCGCAATCGGCACATTGAACAGGCGCTTGGCCAGCCGCGTCAGTCGGTCGAAACGCTCCTCCGGCGCCGAATCGAGCAGGTCGAGGCCGTGCAGCACCTGAATGCGTGCGGCCTCATTGGCGGGTTTTCCTGGAACCAGCATTAGCACACTCCGTTGGCAACAATGCTTTTAAGCGTAGCGCTAAATCAGCGATATTCACCCCATCAGATGCCCGCCACCGGACACGGCCCGCCCGCATCGGCCCAGAGCTTGAATTGCGTAACGAAAATATCGTGCGGCACCGGCACCGGCGCGCGCCCTGCCCCGGGGTTCCAACCCCACAGCACCAGTTTGTCTTCGCTGACATGTTTGATCAGCGCGGCAAAGTCGCGGTCGCCGTTGCTCGAGCGATCCTTGATCATCGCGCAGAGTTTATCCGCTGGCAGGCCGATCCAGGCCATTTTGTGCGCCGCCGGCGGCAGGCTCCAGTGCGGCGCGCCCGGTGGCGCATGGGGACCGTAGCTGGCCGGCGGATTGTTTTCTGCGTGACAGGTTGCACAGGGCAAACCGGCGGCGCCCTTGCCGTCCATGCCGCGCACCACATTCATCGCGTGGGGGATGCCAGCGTCGAACTGCAACGGCGAATCACCGGGAATGTGGCAGTTCTGGCAGCGCGGGCTCTGGAAGACTTTCTGCACCGTGCCGAATGCCTTCAACGCTTCCTGATCATCGGCGAACAAGTCCGAGGCATAACCGCCCAGCCCCAGTAAAACCACCGTGCCCAACACTAGATGTCGTTTCATCTCACACCCCCGACAGTTGCAGCGGCAACTCGCGCAGACGTTGCCCGGTCAGGGCGAACACCGCGTTGGCCACGGCCGGCGCGGTCGGCGGCACACCGGCCTCGCCGATGCCGCCGGGTTTGTCGCTGCTGGGCACAATGTGCACTTCCACCACTGGCATCTCGTTGAGCCGCAGCACCTGATAATCGTGATAGTTGGACTGCACGACCGCGCCGTCCTTGAGCGTCAGTTTGCTGTGCAGCGCCATGCCCAGGCCGAAGGTGATGCACGACTCCATCTGCGCGGCGATGCTCTGCGGGTTCACCGCGATCCCGCAGTCCACCGCGCAGACCACGCGATGCACGCGAATCGCCAGATTGTCCTGCGACACCTCGGCGACCTGCGCCACGTAACTGCCGAATGATTCGTGCACCGCCACACCGAGGGCATGCCCATCCGGCAGCGGTGCTTTCCAATTGGCCTTCTCCACCGCCAGATTGAGCACACCGAGATGCCGAGGATGATCCTTGAGCAACGTTCGTCGATACTCGACCGGATCCTTGCCTGCCGCCGTGGCCATTTCATCGATCAGCGACTCCATGACAAAACCGGTGTGGCTATGGCCCACGGAGCGCAACCACAGCACATTGATCCCGGTCTGCGGTGAATGCAGATCGACCTGATGATTGGCCAGACCTTTGACGTAAGGGCTGTCGGAAACACCCTCGACCGAAGTCGGGTCGATGCCGTTCTTGACCATCGTCGCCTCCATCAACGTGCCGGTCATGATCGACTGCCCAACGAGCACGTGCTGCCAACTCGACGGCAATCCATCGGCGCCCAGACCGATCTTGGCCTGATGCAGGAACATCGAACGGTAGTAACCGCCGCGAATATCGTCCTCGCGCGACCACACGGTTTTCACCGGCATCGCGGCGGCTTTCGCCACTTGCACGGCTTCGGCGACAAAGTCTGACGTCGGGTTGGCGCGACGGCCAAAACCGCCACCCAGGAATTCGGTGTGGATTTCCACCTGCTCCGGTTTCAGCCCGGTGATCTTGCCGGCGACCATTTGATCGAGTGTCTGAAACTGCGTACCGGTCCAGATCTCGCATTTCTCGGCGCTGATTTTCACCGTGCAATTGAGCGGTTCCATCGGCGCATGGGCCAGATACGGCACGCTGTATTCGACGTCGATCTTCTTCGTCGACTTGCCGAAACTGCCCTTGGCATCCCCGGCCTGACTCGCTGATGTACCTGGTGTCGCGGCCAGTTTGCGGAAGCTTTCCAGCAATTTCGCGCTGCTGAGGTCCGCGTTCGGACCCAAATCCCAATCGACCTTCAGCGCATCACGGCCCAGCTTCGCGGCCCAGTAATGCTCGGCAATCACTGCGACACCGCTCGGCACCTGCACCACCTTATGCACCCCGGGCACCGCCAATGCCTCAGCACCTTCGAAGGATTTAACGCTGGCACCGAATACCGGTGGGCGCGCAACCATCGCGGTCATCAGGCCTTCAAACTGCACGTCCATGCCGAACTTTGCGCGGCCGGTGATTTTCTCCGGGGTGTCGAGGCGTTTGGTCGGTTTGCCAATGACTTTCCAGTCCTTGGCTTCCTTGAAGGTGATCGACTTCGGATCCGGCACCGGCAGTTGCCCGGCGGCGTCCGCCAGCTCGCCGTAAGTCGCGCGCTTGTCACCAGCGATAACCACGCCCGATTCGGTACGAATCGCCGATGGCGCTACCTCAAAGCGCTTCGCCGCTGCCTCCACCAGCATCTGCCGCGCGGTCGCGCCTGCCAGCCGATAACGGTCGAACTCCATCCACGTCGACGTTGAACCGCCGGTAATCTGCATGCCGCCAAATCCCGGCATGCCGTAATCCGCCGCTGACGCCGGCGAGTGCTCGACGCGGATTTTCGACCAGTCCGCGTCCAGCTCTTCGGCAATCAACATGGTCAGGCCGGTCCAGATGCCCTGGCCCATTTCCGAATGGCCGAGCAACACGGTGACGCTGTTGTCAGCGGCAATGCGCAGGAACGCATTGGGCGCGAACACCTTGCCTTCATTCTCGGCCGCATAGGCAAACTTGTGGCCGCCTGGGACGACAAACGCCACCACCAACCCACCGCCCAACACGGCGCTGCCCTTGAGAAAACCCCGACGCGATACAGGACTGTTCATCGTCTATCTCCCACAGATTGAATCAGCCGATTTCCGACGCACGCTTCACAGCCGCGCGGATCCGTGGATAGGTGCCGCAGCGGCAAATATTGCCGGAGAGCGCCTGATCGATATCGCTGTCGGTGGGTTTGGGGATTTTCGCCAATAAGGCGGCGGCAGACATGATCTGCCCCGACTGGCAGTAGCCGCACTGCACCACGTCGAGTTCGGCCCAGGCTTGCTGTACCGGGTGCGAACCGTCGGTGGACAGGCCTTCGATGGTGAGGATTTTCTGCCCGTGGGCTACGGCGGTCGCGGGGGTGATGCAGGCGCGGAGCGGCGCGCCGTCAACGTGCACGGTGCAGGCCCCGCACTGGGCCATGCCGCAGCCGAATTTGGTACCGGTCAGGTGCGCGACATCGCGCAGGACCCAGAGCAACGGCATGTCCGCGGGGACATCGAGCTCCTGATCCTTGCCATTGATATTCAAGGTCAGCATCGGGGAAATTCCTCAGACTCACGGTGTTCTGAAGGGGCGCCGCTGTGGCCATCAATGCCTACGCGCGCCTCGGCTTATCCCTTTCAGCAAAGCCTAATTTGCGCACGAAGCCAGACGTTGCGACCACCGGTCATGCAGATGTCGACTTTAATCCTACAGTTGATAGCGGCTCGCACTGAGCCTGCACAGTAGAAATCCATCATGAGCAAAACCGGTCCGCGCTTGCCGCGCGGGTTGTCCATCACATTGGTCTGGAGTCGCGAACATGGGATTTGTCACCACCAAAGACGGCGTCGAAATCTTCTACAAAGACTGGGGCCCGAAAGACGCGCCGGTGATCCACTTCCACCACGGCTGGCCGCTCAGCTCGGACGATTGGGATGCGCAGATGCTGTTCTTCCTCGGCAAGGGCTTCCGGGTGGTTGCCCATGATCGGCGTGGGCATGGGCGTTCGAGCCAGGTCTGGGATGGACACGATATGGATCACTACGCGGACGATGCGCTGGCGGTGGTCAATCATCTGGGCCTGAAGAATGTTGTCCACGTTGGCCATTCGACCGGCGGCGGTGAGGTGATCCATTACATCGCCCGACATGGCCAGAACAACGTCGCCAAAGGCGTTTTGATCAGCGCGGTGCCACCGTTGATGGTGCAGACCGAGAGCAATCCGGGTGGCCTGCCGAAGTCGGTGTTCGATGATTTTCAGGCGCAGTTGGCGGCGAACCGGGCGCAGTTCTATCGGGATATCCCGACCGGGCCGTTTTATGGCTACAACCGGCCGGGGGCCACGCCATCGGAGGGGATTATTGCCAACTGGTGGCGTCAGGGCATGATCGGTGGGGCGAAGGCGCATTACGACGGGATCGTGGCGTTTTCGCAGACGGATTTTACTGAGGATTTGAAGAAGGTCACGGTGCCGGTGCTGGTGATGCATGGCGAGGATGATCAGATTGTGCCGTATGCGGATTCGGGGCCGTTGTCGGCGAAGTTGCTGCCCAATGGCACGCTGAAGTCGTATCCGGGGTTTCCGCACGGGATGCCAACGACGGAGGCGGAGACGATCAACGCGGATCTGTTGGCCTTTATTCGCGGCTGAACAATGTAGGAGCTGCGGAACGCTGCGATCTTTTGATTTTGCGCCTTGAAAATCAACGTCAAAAGATCGCAGCGTTCCGCAGCTCCTACACAGCCAGATTGTGGGCTGCAATTAATCTTCGGTTCGGCCAGTGTTTTCGCGATCACGGTCATAGTGGTGAGCCAGTGGAAGCGCCGGCAACCATGATTCACGCCGAATGGTCCAGAGTTCGTAAGTGGGTTTGAACTGATTAGGCTCATCGAGCGAACCCACATTGACTTCGATTTCATCTGCCGAACGCGTGAATACCGGTGAGCCGCAGCGGGGGCAGAAAAAGCGCCCATTATAGTCGCGGGTTTCGCCGGTGACCCTCAACGCATCCTCGGGAAATATGGCCGAGGTACCGAACAGCGAGCCGTGGCGCTTGCGGCAGTCGAGGCAGTGGCAAATGCCGACGCGGTAGGGCTGACCTGTCACTTCGAAACGGACATCGCCGCACAGGCATCCGCCAGTCAATCGATCCATGTCGAACCTCCTCTGCTCGACCTCAAATTACAGATCGTCCAAATCGGGAAAGGCAATCCTGCCCAGCGTCCAAGGCTCAACAATCTGGCAATGCATATTGCGCAGAAATGAGCCCCACTCGCTTCGGTTATGGGCATCCGGGCCGGTGACGGTCAGCAACAAATATTCATCCCGAAACGCGTCATAGGCATAGATCAGCCAAAAGTCGTTATCAGCATCGTCAACCAATACAGTGCGGTAATACTGACGATTTATTTTTGCCCATCGAGCTTGCAGTGACGAAGTACTGGCAAGGTGGATATGGTGCATATCGGTCAGATCGAGTCGTTCGTCACGCCCGAAAATTCCGGGTAACTCACCACACACCTTGTAGTTATAAAAATGTGCAGCGAAGTTTTGCCAGTTACTGATTTGTTCAAAAAGCGCAGAAATCTTGATGGCTGGCATTCAGGCCTACTTTGTAATAGGTAGCCTGCCAGTGATCACAAATTTATCGAACACTTTCTGCCCATCACGCGCGGCTTGCCGAACATCAAGGAATGTCAGCTCATCACGAACTTCCTTTTTGTTGGGTTTGTCGGTCTTTCTGGTGGTGGCCATCGGAGCCTCCGAAGGATGTGTATTCATGCTGACCAGCTTAAGTGATTAAGTTTTGACCGGCAAACGATAGGATCTTGTTTCAAGGCAGACAAGTCGGCGGATTCTTGCAGATCTGTAGGTCATTACACCCAAAATTGTAGTCCGTAAAACTCCTGAATTTAGATCTCATTGCTCGGCAATGCCCATTGGTAAACGTCATCCGGTTATCGCGTTTAAAGCACACAAACCGTTACGCCATCCTCCCTACAACACCTTGCGTCGTTACCTACGCGTACGCCAGAATCCGCCGGCTTACACGGCTATGGGCCGGGCTATATCGTTTGCCTGTCACTGCAGAACAGTGATCGGGTTTGGTAGCCCGTCTGTAATAGCCGTGTGACAACACCCTGTGCTGTCTCTTTGTGGAGGCTCAGTTCAATGGTAGTCATGCGTGGGGCTCACTCGTGAGCGCCGGGTTCCTATTGCAGCCGGTCTACCAACCCGCGTATGGCCACCACCCACTCGTTTGGTAGCGAGAGTGATGGCTCCTTAAACTGCGATAGGAGTTTCATCCATGTTCAAAATCACGCCAAATCCACCGCCCACCGATCCAATCCCTCACGACCCCGCGCTTAACCCGCAAAAGGTCAAAGAGGCCACCGACCGCGCCCTCGACTACTACCTGCGACCCGAAGCACTGGGTGCTCCACCAAGCTCGCCCCCGTTTCGCCCGGTCTATCTGGTCGACCCCACGCTGGATGAAGAAACCCTGTTGGTCGAAGCCTGTGAGTCGCTTTCCTACGCCCACTCCATGGCCGGTAACATCGCCAACTCAATAGGCGGCCCGGAGCGCAAACCGCTGCTGGCGCTGCAACAGGTGATCATGCTGAACGAGCTGTTGGTCAACCGACTGCTGGACAAGCTGCGCATCCCGCAGTAGTCAACAGACGGACTGAGTGAGGGGTCACACCCTCACTTTCGCTTTGCCGCCTCCCGCAGATTGATGAGCAAAACTCATCAAGCCATCCCGATTTACCCGTCTAGTTCCCACCAGTCACCTCGCTTAGTCTTCTCCCCACGCCCAATGGGAGCTCGACATGCACAAGCGCACACTCGGCATCCGTTCACTCGAAGTATCCGCCCTCGGCTTTGGCTGCATGGGCCTGAGCCATGGCTCGACTACGGATACTCAGAGAACCACAGAACCGCAGTGGACGGAGCCTTTCACGATGACCAATGACACACACAGCAGCACTGCCCTCTCCGCACTCATGGCGCTCTGCCTGAGCGTTGGGTCGATGTTCAGCGTTACCACTCAAGCA
Source organism: Pseudomonas sp. NPDC085632 (assembly GCF_044541255.1). NCBI lineage: Bacteria > Pseudomonadati > Pseudomonadota > Gammaproteobacteria > Pseudomonadales > Pseudomonadaceae > Pseudomonas > Pseudomonas sp. NPDC085632. The sequence goes on from NZ_JBITSX010000004.1 coordinate 7,998, forward strand.
GCCGAGGCACCGCAATCCATGACTACTCCGCAAACCACCGCACAAGCCCTGTCGAGCAAACAACAAACCATTCCACTGATCGCCGCGTTCATGGCGACCAGCGACATACCCAACCTCAACACGGCGCTCAACCAGGCACTCGACGCCGGCATGACCATCAGTGAAACCCGGGAAATTCTCGTGCAGCTCTACGCCTATGTGGGTTTCCCGCGCAGCCTCAATGCCTTGAATGAACTCATGGCCGTGGTGCAGGCGCGCAAACAACGCGGCATCGAAGATGCGCCGGGGCGCGAGCCGAGCCGGGCGACTCCGGTCGGGGGTGAGCTGCTGGCGGCTGGCACGGCGAATCAAACCAAGATCTCGGGCGCTCCGGTCAAAGGCCCGGTGTTCGAGTTTGCCCCAGTGATCAACCAGTTTTTGCAAACCCATCTGTTCGGCGACATCTTCGAGCGCGACAACCTCGACTGGCAAAGCCGTGAACTGGCGACTGTCGGCGCGCTGGCAGCGACCCCGGGCGTGGAACCGCAACTTCGCGCGCATATGGCGGCGAGCCTGCGCGTCGGGCTCAGCGCGGCACAGTTGGGCGAGGTCACTGAGCTGCTGAAAAAACACGGTGATGCGCAAACTGCCGAACGTGCAAATGCGGCGCTCAAAGAGGCTTTGGCGGCTTCGAAAAAATGACCGGAAAATGGACCTGATATCGTTTTCTCAAAGACAATCGGCGTTCGGAGTTGTGGTGGATGCGCTGATCTACAAGCCCTAGCTTGCGATCAGCGTCCATACTGGTTTTTTCAATCGTCGGGAAACCGCCATGCCCTCCCCCGAATCCAGCCTTTTGCAGAGCTGGCACGACAACGCCGATGCCTGGATCGAAGTGATCCGCAGCGGTGCCATCGAAAGCCGTCAGCAGGTTACCGATCAGGCGATTGTGCTGGCGATCATGGGCCGTCAGCCGCAGCGCGTGCTTGATCTTGGCTGCGGCGAAGGCTGGTTGTTGCGGGCGCTGGCGGATCGCGGGATCGATGCCGTCGGTGTGGATGGCGATGCGCGGCTGGTTGAAGCGGCGCGTCTGGCGGGGGCGGCGCGGGTGCATGTTGCGAGCTACGAAGCGCTGGTCGATGGCAAGGTCGACATCGGGCGCGACTATGACTTGGTGTGCGCCAATTTCTCGTTACTGCATCAAGACATTATTCCGCTGCTGGCGGCGATGAATGCGTTGCTGGTTCCCGGAGGAGTTTTGCTCATTCAGACATTGCATCCCTGGGCCGTGGCGGCTGGGAATTATCAGGATGGCTGGCGCGAAGAAAACTTTGCCGGGTTCAAAGGCCAGTGGCAGCCGATGCCGTGGTATTTCCGCACGTTGTCGAGTTGGCTGAATGCGCTCGATATGGCCGGATTCCAATTGGCCGGTTTGCAGGAGCCACAGCATCCGCAAAGTCCCGTGCCGCAGTCGTTGCTGATGGTTGCCGAGCGTTGCTGAGATTTCAGAAACACCACCAATCATTGTGGGAGCTGGCTTGCCAGCGATGGCGTCGGGTCAGTCAACATTGATGTTGAAGGTGCTGGCCTCATCGCTGGCAAGCCAGCTCCCACAGTGTTTTTGGGTGTGCCAGGAATTTGTGACCACCATACAAACCTGTGGGAGCGAGCCTGCTCGCGAAAGCGGTGTGTCAGGCAACATAGACTCCGACCGTGCTGACGCCTTCGCGAGCAGGCTCGCTCCCACAGGGATCTATGCGGTTTGCGGGATCATCTGCGTGTCATGGATGCGGTATTGCGCCAGCAGGCGCATGACGTAGCCGATCTTGATCAGGGTCGGGCCGAGGATGGTCAGGGCGTGCATCGCCACCAGCAGCGCAATCGGCATCTGGCCATTGTAGAGGTAGGCGCCGTAGATGCCGGCCAGCAGCATGATCAGGCCGACGACGAGAACTTTGCTCGACAGGTGCAGAACGTTCAGCGGGCTTTCAAAGAAAGTGAGCATGATGGCGGACTCCTGATCGGTTCGTTGTGTAGTGTGAATACTTCAAATCCCGTGCCAGATTTTCAGTCCCGTAAAATCAGCCACTTGCACGTTAACGAGTCAATTTGACACAAGCCAAACAAAGTCAAATTGACTCGAATAATTGTCATTACGACTACAACACGGAAAAAACCAAAAAAACCTCACCTAAAAGCAAACCAATATCATTTGCGCAGCACTCATCCTTTTGTTTTAATCGCGACCCATTCTTATTTAGACCGTTAACGGTCGCCCTGGACGCTTGCGCTGATGACCGTCGCCAATGCCTCGCTCGTGCACAATCTCTACCTCAGCCACCATCGCTGGCTGCATGAGCTATTGCGTCGACGCCTGAGCAACGCGATGGATGCCGCCGACCTTGCGCACGACACCTTTATCCGTGTGCTTAAACGCCCGCAATCGTTCAATGGCGAAGTCCACGAGCGCTCGTATCTGGCGACCATCGCGCGTGGGCTGTGCGTCGATCACTGGCGCCGTCGGCAACTGGAACAAACCTGGCTGGAATCCCTCGCCAGCCGTCCACCTGCCTCGCAACCGTCGCTTGAGCAACAGGCAATCATTGTCGAAACCCTGCACGAAGTGGACGCCATGCTGCAGCGCCTGCCGCAACGGGTCAGCGAGGCGTTCATCCTCGCGCAACTGCACGGCATGCCGTACAAACTGATCGCCGAACAGATCGGTGTCAGCGAGCGGATGATCAAGAAGTATCTGGCGCAGGCGATGATGCATTGCGCGATTCTCGAAGCTGAACTCGACGGCCTGTTGATTGAGTAACCCCATGAACACACTCAGCCATGCCAGCCTTGAGCAGGCGGCGAACTGGTACGTGCGATTGCACGACGAACAGGTCGCAGAGCCTGAGCGGCTGCGCTGGCAGGCGTGGCTGGCGCAAAGTCCGGAGCATCAGGCCGCGTGGCGTTATGTCGAACGGGTCGGCCAGCGTTTTGCGCCATTGCAAAACGAAAGCGAAGCCGTCAGCCACACCCTGCGCAACAGCGCGCGCAGTTCGATCAGCCGCCGTCAGTCGCTCAAAGGCCTGCTGATTCTTGCGGCGACCGGGCTGGCCGGCTGGGCGGTCGGGCGTCATACGCCGCTGCTGGACTCGGTCGAACGCTTGAACGCCGACCTCTCCACCGGCACCGGGGAAACCCGCGAAGCGACGTTAAGTGATGGCAGTCGAATTTGGCTCAACGCCTTGAGCGCATTGAACGTACGTTTCGATGCTCGTCAGCGATTGCTGCAATTGCGCGCTGGCGAAGTGCTGATCGACACCGCGAAAGACCTCGGTCGCGCCTTTTGGGTCGAGACCGAACAGGGCCGAATGCAGGCGCTGGGTACACGTTTCAGCGTACGCCAGACGGATCGCACCACGGTGCTGAATGTCTACGAGGGCGCGGTCGAAGCCAGTAATCGCCAGGGCGAAAGCCAAGTGGTGCAAGCCGGACAGCAATTGGTGTTCAGCGCTGGCCGCTTGAACACACCGACCGTGGCGGATCCATCCCGCGAAGCCTGGCATCGGGGCGTGTTATTGGCCGATAACCTGCCGCTGGGCGAACTGATCGAAGAACTCAGCCGTTATCGTCCGGGGCATCTGCATTGTGACCCGGCGGTGGCGAACTTGCCGGTGATGGGCTCGTTTCCACTCAAGGACACCGAACAAGCCTTACGTCTGCTGGAAGCGGCGCTGCCGATCCGCGTCGATAAAACCTTCAACTGGTGGGTCAGCGTCGGGCCGAAAGCCTGAGGATTTTTCAACTCACGGTTCCCTTTCCGCTGATTCATTCGGTTAACCCTCAGCAGCCCTCATTTCGTTAATCGCCCCCGGGAACTCCATGTTGCGCTCCACCCTCGCCCGCATTCGTTTTGCCTTGGCCATGGCGTCTGCCGTGCCGGGGCTGTGTGCGTCGATGGCAACTGCGGATCAGGCGCAAAAGCAGCATTACTCGGTGGTGCCTGGCTCATTGGTCGCTGTGCTCAACCGCTTCGCCGAACAGAGCGGCATCTTCATTGCCGGGCACAATGATCTGGCAGCGGACAAACGCAGCGCCGGTCTGAGCGGTGATTACACCCCGCAACAGGCGTTGCAAATTCTCCTCAAAGGCAGCGGGCTGCAAGCGCAGCGCCTGAGCGGCGGCGGTTATGTGCTGCGCAGCACAGCCACTGCAGATCCATTGCAACTGGACGCCACCACCATCAGTGGCAAAACCCTCGGCGCCATCACCGAAGACACTCACGCCTACACCGCCGGCGTCAGCGCCTCCGTCACCGGCCTGGCGCTGTCCCTGCGCGACACCCCGCAATCGGTCACGGTGATCACCCGCCAGCAACTCGACGATCAGGGCGCCAACGGCATTGCCGACGTGTTGCGCCGCGCGCCGGGCATCAGCGTGCAGAACTACGACAGCGAGCGTTGGGAGTTTTCCAGCCGTGGCGCACCGATCACCAATTTCCAGTACGACGGGGTCAACACCGACTACGACGGCGTCTACGATTACGGCACCAGCAGCACCGACATGGCGACCTTCGACCGCGTCGAAATCATCAAGGGTGCCACGGGGTTGATGACCGGCTCGGGCGACCCGTCGGCCACCGTCAACCTGATCCGCAAACGCCCTACCCCCGCATTCAAAGCCACACTCAGCGGCAGCGTCGGTTCCTGGGACAACTATCGCAGCGAAGTCGACCTCTCCGGACCGCTAAACGATAACCTGCGCGCACGCTTCGTCGGCGTCCATCAGCAGCGCAGCGCCTACGCCGATCACTACCAGAACAGCAAGGACATCGCCTACGCCATCGTCGATGCCGATCTGAACCCGGACACTCTGCTGACGCTGGGTTTCGACCAACAAAACACCCGCTCACGCGGCGCCACCTGGACCGGTTTTCCGATGTTCTACAGCGACGGTTCACGGACGAATTTCTCCCGTTCGTTCAACCCCGCCACAGACTGGAGCCGCCGCGACTTCACCAACCAGACCTTGTTCGCCGCCCTCACCCGGCAACTGCAGAATGACTGGGTTTTGAAGCTCAGCTACGACCGCAAACACCGCGAGCACGACACCCTGCTCGGCTCGGCCAGCGGCGGCAATCCGGACCCGCTGAGCGGCGACGGCATGTTCCTCTACATGGGCAAATTCAAGGGCGACGAAGTGCAGGACAATGTCGATCTCAACCTCGGCGGGCCGTTCAGCCTGTTCGGTCGCGAGCACCAGTTGCTGATCGGTTTCATGTCGATGAACACGCGCCAGGACAACCCGGTCTATGGCTCGGTGTACCCGCCGCTGAACGCCAGCATTTTCGACTGGCACGGCGAGTTCGCCAAACCGGATATCCCGCAGATCGGCACCGACGCCATCAACCAGCGCCAGACCGGCGCGTACCTTTCCACGCGCTTCAAGGCCCGCGACGATCTGGCGCTGATCCTCGGCGCACGCGTCAGCGATTTCAACGCCAGCGACCACCTCGACTACAGCGACCCGAACACCGCCAATGTCCGCGACGGCTACCGCCAGACCGGTGTGATCACACCGTATGCCGGTGCGGTCTATGACCTCGATAACACCTACTCGATCTACAGCAGTTACACGCGCATCTACCAACCGCAACTGAGCAAGGACGCCGCGCGCCAGGTGCTCGACCCGGTGCAAGGCGATAGCTACGAAGCGGGGATAAAAGCTGAATACTTCGAAGGTCGGCTAAACGCCAGTTTTGCCGTGTTCCGCATCGAGCAGGACAACGTCGCCGAACAGGTCAGCGGTTTCGACAATCAGGCGGTGTACCGCGCCGTGCAAGGCGCGACGACCAAGGGCTTCGAGTTCGAGCTGGCCGGTGAAATCGCCGAAGGCTGGAATCTCTCGGCCGGCTACGCCTACAACCACACCCGCGATGCCAAAGGTGATCCTGTCTACGCCTCGATTCTGCAAACCACCGCGCCCGAGCAGTTGGTACGGCTGTTCAGCAGCTATCGCCTGCCCGGCGTCTGGCAGAATCTGACGCTGGGCGGCGGTGTCAGTTGGCAGAGCGAATTCTTCGGCGAGGTGTTCCAGCCCGGCACCGAGCACAACGTGCGCATCACGCAGGACAGTTACTTCCTGATCGACGCGATGGCGCGCTATCGCTTCAACGAACACCTGAGCACGTCGCTCAACATCAAGAACCTCTTCGACAAGACCTACTACACCGGCCTTGGCAACTTCGGCACCGGTTTCTACGGCGAACCGCGCAGCCTGCAACTGACCGCGCGCTGGGATTTCTGAAGCGCAACTTGTCGATCTACGGCACCGGCAATCGACCAAGGACTGACTACGCTGTTAATCCTGCGTGTCTAACCTGCCGAGGATGACTGCCATGCAACGCTTTCAAAAACTCACGCCCTGCCTGTGGTTCGACGATCAGGCCGAAGCCGCCGCGAAGTTTTACTGCTCGATCTTCGATCACTCGAAAATTACCGGCCTGACCCATTACAGCAAGGTCGGCCAGGAATTTCACGGCAAACCCGAAGGTGCGGTGATGACCGTCAGTTTCGAACTCGACGGTCAGACCTTCACCGGACTCAACGGTGGGCCGATGTTCAAGTTCAGCGAGGCGATCTCGTTTCAGGTCAACTGCCAGAATCAGGAAGAAGTTGACCATTTCTGGGGCAACCTGTCCGAGGGTGGCCCCGTCGAAGCCCAACAATGCGGCTGGCTCAAGGACAAGTTCGGCGTGTCGTGGCAGATCGTCCCCGTGGCGTTCATGCAAATGATGCTGGATGCCGACACCAGCAAATCGCAGCGAGCGATGCAGGCCATGTTCCAGATGAAAAAACTCGACATTGCCGAACTGGAACGCGCCTTTGCTGGCCAGAGCTAATACACTCGGGCACTGGCCTGCCGGAAACAATCACGATGAAACACGCCGCCGCGAAAAACCCTGAACAAGCACCGAGCTTCTGGCGCGACGAGGCCCTGCCCTTCATTGAAGCGCGGGCCATCGCCGATGGCCGCGAGGTCTGCTACGCCCGGCATTCTCATGCGCACTTTTCCATTGGTGCGATCACCGCCGGGCGCAGCACGTATGTGCATGAACACGCGCAGTTCGAAGTGTCGGCGGGTACGGTGGTGTTGATGAATCCCGGCGATGTGCATGCGTGTAATCCGATCGATGATCAACCTTGGTCGTATGTGATGCTGTACGTCGAGACGCCATGGCTGACGGATTTGCAGCATCAACTCGGCTTCAGTGCCGAGCTTGAGTTTCGGCGGTTTTGCGACACGCATCTGCAGGAACCAGGATTGTTTCGCGACCTGATCGCGCTATACGACGTATTGGTCGACAAGCACCAGGATGTCTTGCGCAAACACAGCGCGGCAGTGGAATTCTTCAGTGACCTGCAACTGCGCCTCAACCCTTCCGGGCCGTCGTTGCGTGAGCCAAATTTCAAACTCGAACGCGCAGCCGATTTCATCCGCGAACACTGCACCGAGATGCTCAACCTCGACGACATCTGCGCCGCAGCACAGCTGTCACCGTCCTACCTGATCCGCGCCTTCAAACAGCATTACGGCATGACGCCCCACGCCTTTGTCGTCAACCAACGCATCCAGTTCGCCCGCGAGCGTTTGCGCAGCGGGCAGTTGATTGCGGATGTAGCGCTTGAGGCAGGGTTTGCCGACCAGGCGCATTTTCAGCGGGCGTTCAAGCAGCATTTGGCGGCCACACCCGGCCAGTACCGCGGCTGACGGCTTGCCCCGATTGATCGTTCCCAAGCTCTGCGTGGGAACGCGCCCGGGACGCTCCGCGTCCCTTCCAGAGCCGAACGCAGAGCGTCCGATGAGGCATTCCCACGCGCAGCATGGGAACGATCAATTTCTGACCAACACATTCCGATATTGACATATCGGTAAATTCCGATATCGTCGCGACATGGAACTACTCGAAATCTTCAAAGCCCTCTCGAACCGCACACGCCTGGAAATCCTCAAAGGCTTGAAGGATCCCGAGAAACACTTTCCTCCCCAGGACGAAGGTGACGTGCACACGGTGGGCGTTTGCGTCAGCAGTATTCAGGAGGGCGTCGGGCTGTCGCAGTCGACGGTATCCGATTATCTGGCGACGCTGCAACGCGCCGGCCTGGTCGAAGTCAGGCGCATCGGCCAATGGACCTATTACAAACGCAACGAAGCAGCGATCAGCGCGCTGGCCGAGATCATCGGCAGCGAGCTGTAATTTTTTGCCCCAAGATATCGAGAATTCCCGATATCCCTTTTTACCGAAACAAGGAAATGCAATGAAAGCGATGATCCTTACTTCATTTGGCGGCGCGCAATCGTTCGAACTGTGTGAAGTGCCCAAGCCGGTACCCCAAGCGGGAGAAGTGCTGGTGCGGGTTCACGCCACCTCCATCAACCCACTGGATTACCAGGTTCGCCGTGGCGACTATGCCGATCTGGTGCCCCTCCCTGCCATCACCGGTCACGACGTCTCCGGCGTTGTCGAAGCCGTCGGGCCGGGGGTGACGGCTTTCGCGCCGGGCGACGAAGTCTGGTACACCCCGCAAATATTCGACGGCCCGGGCAGCTACGCCGAATACCACGTGGCGGCGGAAAGCATTATCGGCAAGAAGCCGTCCGCACTGAGCCATCTCGAAGCGGCGAGCCTGAGCCTGGTGGGCGGCACAGCGTGGGAAGCGCTGGTCGTGCGGGCAGCGCTAAGAGTCGGCGAGAGCATTCTGATCCACGGCGGCGCGGGTGGCGTTGGGCATGTCGCGATTCAGCTGGCGAAAGCCATCGGCGCGAAGGTCTTCACCACCGTGCGTGAAGCCAATTTCGAGTTCGCCAGGCAGATGGGCGCCGATGTGCTGATCGACTACGAAAAGGACGATTACGTCGAAGCGATCCTGCGCGAAACCGAGGGGCGCGGCGTCGATGTCGTGTTCGACACCATCGGTGGCAACACTTTGTCGCGCAGCCCTGACGCGCTCGCACAACTGGGCCGCGTGGTGTCGATTGTCGACCTTGCCCAGCCACAAAACCTGATTCAGGCCTGGGGCAAGAACGCCAGTTATCACTTCGTGTTCACCCGACAGAACCGCGGCAAGCTCGATGAGCTGAGCGCATTGATCGCCAACGGTCAGTTGCGCCCACACGTTGGCGCGGTCTATTCGCTGGCCGACATCGGCCTCGCCCATACCCTGCTGGAAACGCCCAACAACGGCGTTCAAGGCAAGATCGCGATTGCTGTCGCGCCATCGTCCGAACTCGCCAATCGCTGAACTCAGTCCCGAGGAAAACATCATGGTTTACGAGATCGCTCTGCTACCCGTTCACAAAGAACAAACTGAAGCGTTTCGGCGTGCGTTTACCGAGGTCGAGCCGTTGCTCAAACGGGCAAAGGGTTACAGCGGACATCTGCTCGCACAAGGCATCGAAACGCCCGAAGTCTTCAACCTGATCGTGCACTGGCAATCCCTTGAGGACCACTTTTCGCGAGCAAGCTCGCTCCCACACGGTCAAGTGAACAACAGGTAGATTGCGCTCAGAACCAACAGCCCCGCCATCACCCGATTGAACCAACGCATCCCCGCTGCATTGCTCAAATACCCGCGCAAAAACGTCCCGGCATACGCCCAGCAGCCCACCGACAGGTAACAGATCACCAGATACACCGCTGCAAACTGCCACACCAGCCGCGCCTCGCCATCGGCGACAAACGCGCCCATGCCCGCGACGCAGGCCAGCCAGGCTTTCGGGTTGAGCCATTGCATCGCCGCGCCATACAACATCGACGGCGCCCGCCCTGACTCACCGGTATTCAACTGCCCATCATCGGCGGCGAGTTTCCACGCCATAAACAGCAGAAACGCCACGCCGGCCAGTTGCACCACTCGGGTCATGAACGGCCAGAGTTTCAGCACCTCGTGCAGACCCAACCCCATCAGCACCAGCAGCAACACAAACCCTAACGTGGCTCCGGCGACATGCCGCTGACTGGCACGAAAACCGAACTGCGCCCCGGAACTCAACGCCACAATATTCACCGGCCCCGGCGTGATGGACGCCGCCAGCGCAAACGCCGCCATCGAAACAATCAGACTCATCGCACACCTGCTTCAAATCGAGGAACAAGGTGCTCACGGTAGCGAGCACCCAATCCCCGGTATTGAAGAAAATGCCCCTGTGATCCTGATCGTTCCCACGCTCTGCGTGGGAATGTAGCCCGGGACGCTCCGCGTCCCTCCAGAGCCGAACGCAGAGCGTCCGTTGAGGCATTCCCACGCAGAGCGTGGGAACGATCAAACACAAAAAATCGATGCTCAGTCCAGACGCGGCACGGTGAAGCGGAACTCGCTGCCCTGCCCCGGTTCGCTCTCGGCGAAAATCCGCCCGCCGTGGGCTTCGACAATGCCTTGGGTGATGTACAAACCCAGACCCGTGCCGGTCGGGTTGCCCTCTTTCACCGTCCAGTAACGGTCGAACACGTGCGGCAGATGTTCCTTGGGAATGCCTTCGCCGCTGTCGCGCACGGTGAACACGATGTCATCGCCTACCGACGTGGCATGCACGCCCACCCTGCCCAGACGCGGGGTGAACTTGATCGCGTTGCCGACCAGATTCGACAGCACCTGAAACAGCCGCTCCGGGTCGGCATGAATGCGCAGATCAGGATCGGCGTCGAAGGAAATGCTGATGTCCTTGTCCAGCGCAAGCGGCGCGAGCAGTGCCTGCGCCTCCTCGAACATCTGCCCGACGTCAAGTTTCTGCGGGGTGATGGAGTAGCGCCCGGCATCGATTTTCGAGGTGTCGAGCAAGTCTTCCAGCAGCGTGTTCATGCGCCCGGCAGCCTGTTGCATGGTGTCGATGGCCGTGGAGATTCGCCGCGAGGTGTGCGGGCCGTCGGAGCTGAAGGCCTTCTGCATCATGCCGCAGAGCATTGAAATAACGGTCATCGGGTTGCGCAGATCGTGGGAGACCACCGCCACCAATTCATCACGGGCACGCACCGCCTCCTGCTCGCGGCGCACCTGTCGGGCCAAATCGTTTTCCAGCGCCGAACGGCGCAGGTCATTGGCAGCGAACAGGTCACCGTGGCTCCACTTGGTGGAGATCCCGGCCATTTCGACTTTCCAGATTTCGAACGAGGTGCGCGGGCGCAAACGCAGGCCGGCGTCGGAGTTTTCCAGGTCCAGCGGCTTGCGCGGATCGCCACTCCAATTGATGTTTTCCTTGACCTCGGGACGGAACCAGAACACGCCGTTGTCCACCGGTTTCGGCAGGCTCATGGCGAGCACGCCGCTGGCCACCTGCTGATACTGCGCGGCTGGCGGGTAGACGCTGGCCAGGTGATGACTGGCAAACACCGCCTCGCCGCTGTCCTGCAACCACTTGTGCAAGGCGCGGATTTCTTCCGGCTCCGGGCAGTTGCCGTAGCGGTGCAGTTGTTTGTCTTCGATGATTGCGATACCGCCGGCATTGGTCAGCGCCATCAGAGTCTGCGGCTGGTTGGCCAGACCGTCGAAAACATTCTGCGGCGAGTCGATCATCGCTTGATTGAGCAGCGCCAACGCTTCGACTTTTTCCTCACGCTGGCGGCTGACCTCCAGCGCTTCCATGGCGCTGATTTGCAGCGACAGCACCTGGCCGATGGTCTGGCACGCCGCGCGTAATTCATGCGGCACATGCAACGGCTGGCGGTTGCCGCAACTGATCAGGCCCCAGAGCTTGTCACCCTTGAGCAGAGAAATGCTCATCGACGACAGCACGCCCATGTTCTTCATGTACTGACAGTGAATCGGCGACACGCTGCGCAGCGTGGCAAAACTCAAATCCAGCGGTGTGTCGGTGTCCGGGCGCAATTTTGGCAGCAGCGGCACCGGTTGGTAATCAGCATTGGGGATGATCCGCAGCCAATTGGTCCGATACAGCTCACGTGCCTGCTCGGGAATGTCCGACGCCGGAAAAAACAGGCCATTGAACACTTCCATCGACGGGTCGGAGGCTTCGGCGATGACCTGACCGTGGCCCTCCTCCTCGAAACGGTAGATCAGCACCCGGTCGTAACCGGTCATCGCCTGGATTTCCTTGACGCTGATGTCGTACAGCGCCTGCAGCGTGGTGGCCGCTTGCAGACGCTGGAGCATGCGCCCCAGATGGGTCTGGTTGCCGGCGACGTTGCGCGGCTGGAAGTTCTCGACGTGGATTTCCAGCTCAAGAATCAGCACGCCCTGATGACGGTGCAGCAAGCCTTCGAACGCCGTGCCGTTGAGCCTGAAGCGCAGCGGCGCTAAGTCAGACAGCGAAGGTTGCAGCAAGGCTTCGCGCACCTGCGCCGCCTCGGCATCGCCAATCAGGCTTTCCAGTGGCTGACCGATCAGGCTTTGTGGCGCGCGGGCCAGCAGGGTTTCGACGTTGGCGCTGACCTGAATGATCGCCAGGTCAGGCTCACTCAAAGTCAGCAACAAACCGTGGGGCTGGATCGCGCCGGGGAAACGAATCGGCTCGTCGGCACAGTTGGCCAGCAGTTCTTCAAAGGCTTCTTTGTCTTGCGGGTTCATGCCAGTACCTCCCGGCTTTCGAGCCAGCGCTCGAAACAGCTGAATGTGGTTTGCGCTGCCGTGACGACGGCGGTGCGTTCGTCGGCGCTCATCGGGCGATTGCCCAGATATTCGATGAAGTCGCGCCAGCGCCGCCCCGTGGCGGCCCCGTAAATATCGAGAAAGGCTGCGCCGTTATCGGCTTCCAGGTCTAACCGGGTGGAGATTTCCCGGCGCAGAATCTGCCCGCCGAGCGTCGCACCTTCGAGGACGTAGAGCACGCCAAGGCAGGCAGCGCTTGAGTCGATGATCGGCAATTGCTGGCAGTGCGGCAGGCTTTGCAGCGCCTCGGCGGATACGCCCAGCGCCTGCAAATCGGCGTGTAATGTCTGCGCTTTGAGACGGGGCGCCAGATCAAAATCGGCCGGGACTGCGTCGCTGTGTTGCAGTGCGTTTTCCAGGGGCAAATAGAAGCCGTAATAGGCCTGCATCAGCCGCACAAAGGCCTGCGTATCGAGGGAGTCGGAGAAAAAGGGAAGGCGTTTTTCCAGTGCGATGTGCAGCTCGGCAGTGCCGGCCCGCAGATCTTGCAGCACCGGTGGCACATAAACTTCACGGGCCTTTGCTTGCATGTAGATCGCTCTTGGTGGGGCCGCCTGGGGCCAAACGGGGTGGATGAAACATGGGGCGAAATCTTACACGGCAAACGCCTTTTCTGACCGGATGGAAAGTTTTTCCTGCCGACTCCATCCTTCTCTGATTCATTCAGAGTGAAGGCATCAGCGAAAAGTTCGACCGCGTTGCCCAACACCGCCGGGCGCTGTACTGCGACAGCACTGCGTGACTGTATGGGTCTGACCACGCCAGGGCTGTGCTAAAAATCTCATTCTCGCTTCTGGAGTGCTGTCATGGATCTCGCCACGCTCATCCTGTTTCTCCCGGCCTGCTTCGCCCTGAACATGGCCCCTGGGCCGAACAATCTGCTGTCGGTCAGCAACGCCACGCGCTATGGCTTTCGCCGCGCCTGCACGGCGGGTATCGGACGGATTCTGGCGTTCGCGGGAATGATTGCGCTGGCCGGCGCGGGTCTGTCGGTGGTCTTGCAAACTTCGGAATGGCTGTTCCATGCGATCAAAATCATTGGCGCGGCGTATCTGTTGTATCTGGCCTGGCAGTTATGGCGGGCCAATCCCGAGACCGAGCAGCAGGCAACCGCAGCGACGGTCGGGTTCTTTGCGTTGGCGCGGCAGGAGTTCCTGGTGGCGGCGGGCAATCCGAAGGCGATCCTGTTGTTTACCGCGTTTCTGCCGCAATTCGTCGACCCGGCGCGCCCGGTCCCAGCGCAATTTGCGGTGCTGGGCGGGCTGTTTCTGCTGCTGGAATGGATCGCCATCAGCGCCTACGCCTGGATGGGCCTGCACATGCGCCGCTGGTTCGCCGAGCCGCGCGGCAAACGAATGTTCAATCGTTGCTGCGCAGGCCTGCTGTCGGCGGCGGCTTCGGTGTTGTTGCTGGCCAAACGCGCTTAAGCCGCGGAGGGGCCTTTGAGCTCGACCTGATTGCCGTCCGGGTCGAAGCAGTACAGCGATAGCCCTTTGCCCTCGGCGCCGAAGCGTGACTCGGCTTTTGCCACGCTCAGGCCGAAGGTTTGCAGATGTTCAATCAGCGCTGCTTCATCGAACGGTTCGATGCGCAGGCAGAAGTGATCGACGTTACGCCGCTCGGCATCGGCCGCCCCGCCGCCCTTGCGGCCGAGTTCGCCTTGCAAGTCGACGAGATCGATCATCGAAGTGCCGGCGCGCAGGTGAATCAGGCCCAGCGGCTCGTTGCGTTTGACCACTTCGGCGCCGAACACCTGGTTGTAGAAGTCGATGCTGCGTTGCAGATCCGCGACGCGCAGAACGATGTGATCAATGTGTTGGATGGAAAACGGATGCATAAGCCCGGCACCTCGAAAACTTGTTAGCTACCCGTGGGCGGCGATCTTGTTGGGACGCGGAGCGTCCCGGGCTGCATTCCCACGCAGAGCGTGGGAACGATCAATTAAGCGACCCGCTCATTGTGGTGCAGAATCGAAAAAATTCACTGTCGATTTTTCGGTGGAGCCATCGACAAACTGGTTTTACTCTCAGCCCATGAACATACAAACCGCTGTCCTGCCGCCCCACGCCGAAATGGTTCGCGCCATGCTCGAACGCGACACTGCCTACGAAGGCGTGTTCTTCACGGCGGTGAAAACCACCGGGATCTTCTGCCGCCCCAGTTGCACGGCGCGCAAGCCGAAACCGGAGAACGTCGAGTTCTTCGCCCATGCCGACGATTGCCTGTCGGCGGGTTATCGCGCCTGCCTGCGCTGCAAGCCGCTGGACGCTGCCGCCATCGCACCGGACTGGGTGCAGCGACTGCTTAAAGCCGTGGAGGCTGACCCGGAGGTGCGCTGGAGCGATGCGCAGCTGCTCGCCGAAGGCATCGAACCGCTGAAGCTGCGGCGCTGGTTCAAGCAGCATTTCGGCATGACCTTCCATGCGTGGCTGCGTACGCGCCGCTTGGGCATGGCGCTGGGCGGCATCAAGCAAGGCACCTCGATTGATCACGCTGCGTTCGATTCGGGTTATGAATCGCTCAGCGGTTTTCGTGATGCTTTCCAGAAGTCCTTCCACATCACCCCGGGTCGCGCCGAACACAGCGAGCCGCTGCTGTTCACCCGGCTGACCACGCCGCTGGGGCCGATGATCGCCATGGCCGAACGCCGTGGACTGGTGTTGCTGGAGTTTCTTGATCGCCCGGCGCTGACCCGCGAAGTCGAAGAGTTGCAGAACCGCCACGGCTACGCGGTCGCGCCAGGCCAAAACGCGCATTTGCAGCAGATCGAGAAGCAACTGGCGGCGTATTTCGCCGGAAAACTCAGTGAATTCAGCGTGCCTTTGCATTTGCCCGGCAGCGAGTTCGCCCGGCAGGTCTGGTCGGCGCTGCTGCAAATCCCTTACGGCCACACCAGTACCTACGGCGCCATCGCCACCGGTTTGGGCAAGCCTGGCGCCAGTCGCGCGGTCGGCTTGGCCAACGGGCACAATCGGCTGTCGATTGTGGTGCCCTGCCATCGGGTGATCGGCGCGGATGGCTCGCTGACCGGCTATGGTGGTGGACAACCGCGCAAGGCGTTTCTGCTGCGGCTGGAAAATGCCGCCGTGCAGCTCACGCAATCCCTGGCATTCTGACCCAACCGAATCAACTGACAAGAAGGATTTTTGATGAACGCGCTCGCTACGCAGTTTCACCAGTTGCACCAGCAAGGCTTATTGATTCTGACCAACGTCGCCGACGCCACCGGTGCGCGACTGGTCGAGCACCTGGGCGGTAAAGCGGTGGCCACCAGCAGCGCCGCAGTGGCCTGGGCTCACGGTTACCCGGACGGCAACACCCTGCCGCTTGAACGTCTGGTGTCGACAGTGGAATCCATCGCCCGGGTGATCAGTATTCCATTGACCGTAGATGTCGAGGCCGGTTATTCCGATGACCTCGGGCGCGTGGCCGAATTGCTGGATGCGGTGATCGCGGCGGGTGCCGTGGGCATCAATATCGAGGACGGTTCTGCGAATCCGGAGTTGCTGGTACGCAAGATCGAAGTGGCCCGTCAGGTGGCCAACAAGTACGAGGTGCAGCTGTTCATCAATGCGCGCACCGATGTCTATCTGAAAAGCCTTGTGCCGGCCGAGGATCGCGTTGCCGAAACCCTGCACCGCGCAGCGCTCTATCAAGCGGCCGGCGCTGATGGTTTGTTCGCGGCGGGCGTCACCTCGGCCTATGAAATCGAGGCCATCTGCAAGGGCACTGCGCTGCCAGTCAATGTCCTTGGTTTCGCTTGCCTGCCTTCGCCTGAAGAACTGCAAGCGCTGGGCGTGCGCCGCTTGAGCGCGGGTTCCGGTATCGCCGAATTCCTCTATGGCGCCATGGGCGGGCTGGTGAAAAGCTTTCTGGCCAGCGGCAAACTCGATACCCATGACCTCAAGGCCTTCACCTACGGCGAAGTCAACGGCTTGCTGAAATAACATGCCTGATGCCTATCAAGCGGCCAGCGCGTTTCTGGCCGCGCTCGATCCGGACTGGCAGCGCCATATCGCAGCGGTCGGCCCGTGCCTGCATCAACCGCATCCGGCGCGTGATCCGTACGAGTCGCTGGTGCGGGCGATTGCTTATCAGCAGCTGCATGCCAAGGCTGGGGATGCGATTGTCGGACGGTTGGTGGGGTTGTTTCCCGGGCAGTCGTTTCCGCGACCCGAGCAGATTCTTGCAACGGATTTTGATCGAATGCGCAGTTGCGGGTTCTCCGCGGGCAAGATTGCGACGATTCAAGGGATCGCTCAGGCGACGCTGGATGGCGTGGTGCCGGATTACGCCACGGCGCTGGCGATGGACGATGAGGCGTTGATCGAGCGTTTGGTCAGCTTGCGCGGGGTGGGTCGCTGGACGGTGGAGATGTTGTTGATCTACAGCCTCGAGCGCATGGATATTTTGCCGGCGGATGACTTTGGTGTGCGCGAAGGTTATCGGCGGATGAAGGGGCTGGCGGTGCAGCCGACGCGCAGACAGATGGTTGAGATTGGGGTGGCGTGGCGGCCATATCGGACGGTGGCGGCGTGGTATTTGTGGCGGGTGCCTAAACCGCTGCCCTCACCCTAGTTCTCTCCCAGTGGGAGAGGGAACTGATTGGGGGATATTGGAGACTTACGCCGACCTGAAATAGCGTCTGTGAATCCATGATCGCCGAGGCTTAAAACCATAATCGACTCGGTTTTTCAGGTCGATGTTTAACGCAAGACACCTCGGTCGGCCCCCTCTCCCTACGGGCGGTCCGACGTTTCGGGAGGGCTGGGGTGAGGGTCAGCTTTTCAAAGACCGGACTTCAACCGGCTAAACGCCCGCATCAACGCCCGATTGAACGCCTTGCCATTATCATTCTTGCTGTACAGCGTGGCCCTGACGTCGGCCGAGGGATACGTCCCCGGATCATTACGAATCGCGGCATCGACCAGACCATCCGCCGCCGTGATCGCATTGGCGTAGTGAATGGTGTCGGTGATCGGCGCAATCACCTGCGGCGTCATCAAATAATCCATCAACGCCAACCCCGCCTGGGGATGTGGCGCGTCCTTGGGCACGACCATGGCATCGAACCAGATCAACGTGCCCTCTTTCGGAATCCGGTAACTCAACTTGAACGGCTTCTGCGCCGCTTCCGCCTGCCCCGCAGCAATGGCAACGTTGCCGTTCCACGACATCGCCACGCAGGTGTTGCCATTGGCCAGGTCGCTGATGTTCAGATCATTGTCGAAATAGCGAATGTACGGTCGGATCTTCGCCAGTTGCTGCTCGGCAAGTTTCAAGTCATCGAGACTCTGCCGGTTGATGTCCAGCCCCATGTACTTCATGACAGCGGCGAATACTTCGTTGGGATCATTGAGCAGACTCACCCCGCAATCAGCGAATCTGGACACCACCGCCGGATCAAACAACATCGCCCAACTGTCTGTCGGCGCATCCGGCAAACGCTGCTTGATCGCCTGTTCCTGATACCCGACGCCGGTGGTGCCCCAGGCGTAAATCCCCGCATAGCGATTGCCCGGATCGAACACCGCCATGTGCTGGCGAAACTCTTCGCCAACCCCGGCAAAGTGCGGCACCCGGGCCTTGTCCAGCGGCTGGATCGCGCCGCTCTCGATGGCGCGCGACAGGTGCTGTCCGGCGGTCAACACCAGGTCGTAACCGCTGCGCCCGGTGAGCAGTTTGGTCTCGACGGTTTCCAGCGAATCGAAGTGATCGGCGACCACATGAATGCCGGTCTGCGCCTCGAAATTCTTCAGCGTATCCGCCGCCAGGTACTCGCCCCAGATGTACAGATTAACCACCGGTTTGGCCGTGTCGGCAGCCTGCACACACAAGGGGGCGAGCACCAGCATCAAGGCTTGAGTCAGTTTGTGCAGGCGCATGGTCAGGCTCCTTTTTTCGGGCCGGCGTATTGCGGCATGGTGATACACGCGACGTTGCCGCCGCCGAGAAGGATTTCCCGGGAGTTTTCGATGCCAACGATTTTGTGCTGCGGGAACAGTTCAGCCAGCGTCGCCATCGCGACTTTGTCGTTGCGATCACCGAACAGCGGCACCACGATCGAGCTGTTGCCGGCGTAATAGTTGATGTACGACGCGCAGATTTTCGTGCCGGCCTGACGGGTGTGGGTGCTGTCCTGCTGATCGAGGCCTTCGGCTTCCTCGACGGTCCACTCGAGCACGTCCGGTTGCGGCAGTTTGTGCACGATCAGCTCGCGACCACGGCTGTCGCGGGTGCTGCGCAGGATGTCGTAGGCTTCCTGATAGATTTCCCATTGCGGATCGTCGCGATTGTCGGTCCATTGCAACACCACTTCGCCGGGACGGACGAAACAGGCGAGATCGTCGACATGTCCGTCGGTTTCGTCGAACTTGCAGCCGCGTGGCAGCCAGATCACTTGTTCGGCGCCGAGGTAATCGGTCAGGCGTCGGGTCACTTCGTCCTTGCCCAGATGCTGGTTGCGATTGCGGTTGAGCAGGCATTGTTCGGTGGTGAGGATGCTGCCCTGGCCGTCGCTCTGGATGCCGCCCAGCTCGGCAATCAGCGGCGCACGGTAGCGGTCGAAACGCTCGATCTCGAGGATCTTGCTGGCGATCTGGTCGTCCTTGTCCCACGGGTAATACAGGCCGCCGTCGAGCCCGCCATAGGCGTTGAACTCGAAGTCGACGCCGCGCACTTCACCGCTCTGGTCGTTGACCACAAAGCACGGGCCGCTGTCGCGAAACCACGTGTCGTTGCAGGTCATCTCGACCACGCGCACTTGCGGCGGCAACTGCCGGCGCGCCGTGGCGAACTGCGCGGCCGAGGCGCAGACGGTGACCGGTTCGCTGTGGGAGATGGCGGTGACGATCTGCACCCAGACCTTCTGCGCCGGTTTCGCGCCGTTGCGCCAGACGTCGGTGCGCTCCGGCCAGCCGAGCCAGCAGCCAGACTTGGCTTCGAATTCGCCGGGCAGACGGAAGCCGTCGTGTTTGGGGGTGGAGTCGAGCAAACGTGCCATGGTCAAACCTCGTCTTCGCGATGGGAATGACCACAGGCTAAGGGCGCGGACCTCGCGCTCGCCAACGATGATTATTACGGAACAGTTGAATTCAACTCATCAATCGGCCAGTTGATCGTTGAACCATTCGAGCATCTGCGCCACCGCCGGGCGCTCCAGCCGCAACCGTTCGCAGACCAACGCGTATTGGCCGAGGGCAGTCATGCTGGATGCGAAGGGCCGCACGAGGCGACCACTTTGCAGATCTTCCTGCGCAGTGAGGTTGTCGCCCATGGCCACGCCCTGCCCTTGCGCTGCGGCTTCCAGCGCCAGACCGGCATGGGCGAAATACAACTGACGTTGCGGGCGTTGATCGCCGGCGTGACTGGTCAACCAGGCGGTCCAGGTCTTGCCGTCCTGATCGTCGTGCAACAGGCAGTGGCGGGCCAGATCCTTCGGCGCTTTCAATGTGCCCTGGTTGAACAGGCCGGGGCTGCATACCGGGAAGAACTGCAAGGCTGGCAACGGCCGGACGAAGTAGGCGCTGCTGTCCACCGGGCCGGTGCCGTAGGTGATCGCCAGGTCGATGTCTTCGCCGGGCGCCGTGGCGTCGATCGGTTGTTCGTAAAGGTGCAAGGTGATGTGCGGATAGCGCGCGTAGAAATCGGTGAGGCGGCTCATCAGCCACTTTTGCGCGAGTTCGGCGGTGACCGCCAGTCTGAGCACTGCCAGTGAGGATGGATCACGCAGTTCATCGCAGGCATCGCCGATCAGTTCGAAGGCCTGTTGCAGGCTTTGCATCAGCCGGCCGGCGGCGATGGTCGGGCGGATTTGTCGGCCTTCGCGGATGAACAACGGCACGCCGAGTTGTTCTTCGAGCTGACGGATCTGATGGCTGACGGCGCTGTCGGTGACGCACAGTTCGGCGGCTGCCCGGCCGAAATGCGCGTGGCGGGCGGCGCATTCGAAGGTGCGCAGGGCGGCCAGGGAGGGAAGTCGTCGCATGGGGAGTGATCCATTTTTTTGGTCATGCTGACTGGGCTTAGGGTTTGCGTCCAGCCCTGTTACCCTCACCCCAGCCCTCTCCCAAAGGGAGAGGGAGCCGATCCAGGTGTCTGGCGTTATACATCGACCTGAAAATCCGAGTCGATTATGGATTCAACGAGAGACGCTCAGGTCGGCGTACCTCTTCAATATCCCGCGGTCAGTCCCCTCTCCCTCCGGGAGAGGGTTAGGGTGAGAGGCTTTTGACTGTATCGCACTGTATACCCCGAACCCGCAGACACACCAAAAGCACAATCCACCACCCCGCCGACACATCCCCGATACACCCCGACGCTGAAATGCCCCGGTCGATTTCACTCAACTCACCGGAGCTGCACCATGACCACCACCCTTTCCACCGCCGTCAAACACCTGCACCTGAACCTCGACCGCGCCGGCAGCTGGCTTGCCCCGCTGACACTGCGCCTGTTCATCGCCTGGGAATTCTTCGAATCCGGGCTGGAGAAATTCAACGGGCAGAACTGGTTCGAAGACATTCAGGAGCGATTTCCCTTCCCCTTCGATCACTTGCCGGCAACGCTGAACTGGGAACTGTCGATGTGGGCCGAGCTGATCTGCGCGCTGGCGATTCTGCTGGGCTTCGGTACACGGATCTCAGCGATTTCGCTGATGGTGGTAACGGTCGTGGCCACAGCCGCCGTGCACTGGCCTGCCGATTGGTCGTCACTGAGCGAGCTGGCGCAGGGTTATGCGATCACCAACAAAGGTTTCGGCAACTTCAAGCTGCCGGCGATTTACCTGGCCGCGCTGCTGCCACTGATATTCACCGGAGCAGGCAAATTGAGTGTCGATGCATGGCTGGCGCGGGTGCTCTGGAACACCCGCGCCCGCTGAGGCTCAATGCGCCCGATCAAGCCCGGCGAGCAAGGCGCTGTCACGGCTGTAGATGTCCGGCGCGTAACGTACGCGCCCGTTGCTGTCGACCTGTGCCGTCCAATAAGTCATCAGGATCGGCACCGGCGCCGACAGGCGAAATTCGTGTGTGGTGCCGGTGGCAAGCAAAGTCTCGGTGCGGGCCTTCTCCGCCGGAGTGAGCAGCAAGTCACGCAGTTGCATCGGATGCTCGACCCGCACGCAGCCGGAACTGAACGCGCGCGGGCCTTTCTCGAACAGCGCCTTGCTCGGCGTGTCGTGCAGGTACACCGAGAACGGATTGGGGAAGCGAATGACCATTTGCCCCAACGGATTTCGCGGCCCGGCGTCCTGACGCAGAAGAATGTTGCCGGGATTGTCCCAATCGATGTCCGCTGCCGCCAGCGGCTGACCGTTGGCATCGAGCACTTGCAGGTTCTGCCGGCTGAGGAATGTCTGGTCCTTGCGGATCGCCGGCAATTTGTCTTCTTTCCAGATGGTCGGCGGCACGGTCCAGGTCGGGTTCAGGGTCAGGCGTGTCACCCGGGATTTGAGCAACGGCGTCTGGCGCTCGGCGCGGCCCACCTGAGTGCGTGTTTGCCACACGGCTACGCCGCCCTGATACAGCGTCAGTTCGGCAGCGGCGACGTTGACCAGCAAGCCATTGGGTTCCAGGTCCTGGGCCATCCAGCGGAAGCGTTCGAGGTTGACCCGCAACTGTTCGCGGCGGGTCAGCGGGCTGATGTTAAGTTCGGCAATCGTTCCCGGCCCGACCACACCGTCGGCCTGCAACGAATGGTTGGCCTGAAAACTCTTCACCGCGTCGACCAACACACCGTCGTAAGCATTGCCCGGCGTACCGACGGCATGGGTCAGATAGCCTTCGCTGTACAGCCGCTGCGCCAGTTCCGGTACGCGTTTGTCTTCCATGGCCGGGCGCAGCAGCGGCCCGCTGCCCACTGATTGCCATTGCGGCAAGGCTTTGAGCCGTTGCGCCGCATAGAGCTGACGCAGGTCCTGATATTGCGCCAGACGCGGACGAGCCAGATCAAACGCGGCGGGAATGTCGTGCATGCCCGGAACAGCGATGGCCAGCAATTCCGCCTGACGGTCGCGCGGGGTGTCGTCGGCGTGCCACAACGGTTCGAAGTGCGATTGCAGCAGACGACCGTAATGCAGGTCCTGCAGGGCCTGGAGGTAGTTGCGACTGATGTCGATGTCGGCACACAACTCGCCGTCTTGCGGCGCGACAGACGCGATCGGGTAACGTTTTGGATTGAGGCCATCATCGGCCAACAGCTGCAATTGCGCTTGCAAAGCCGGCAAACGTGCCGATTCGCTGGCCCACACCGGCATCCAGTCCTGCTGCTGATAGAAGGCCTGCAATTGTGTCAACGCCGGGCCGTTGAGGTGCGCGGCAATGGCCGGACACGACTGCGCCAGACTGATCAACACCGCCTGCAACGGACTTTGCGGCTCGACCGGCATTTCGGCCGGTGGCGTTGGCAATGTCTCCAGCGGCGGCAGCGGCTCATCGGCACAAGCGACAAACGGCGCAGCGAGCAAACAAATGCTCAAGTAGCATGCGTACTTTTTGAACAACTGCTTTACTCCAATCCATGGCCGTCGAGATGATGGCCAACCTTACATCAGGTGCGCTGAACAGTCAGGCTCGATCGACGGGCTTGCGGGTATTGACTGGGAGTCAGGAGCCAAAGTGCCAAATAAGTAGCAAGTGAGGACACTTTATAAAATGTTGACGTTTTTGCGCCGACTTCTGTTGACCACCGCGACCCTTGTCGCCGTGTCCAGTCCCGTTTTTGCCGCCGGCAAACCATCGCCGGTTCTCTACACCAGCCTCGCGCACGCCGCGCCAGAACTCAATCCCCAGGCGCTGAAAGGCGCTTTGAACGCCATGCAATGCGCGGTCAACAACGGTGCGAAACCGTCCCGCCACCTGGCAATCATCGACTATTCGCAACCGTCCACCGAACGCCGACTGTGGATTTTCGACCTCAGTAAAAAGAGGTTGGTGCTGCGCGATCTGGTTGCTCACGGCTCTAACTCCGGGGAAAATTTCGCCACGCAGTTTTCCAATGTAGAGGGCAGCTACCAGTCCAGCCTTGGCCTGTTCCGCACCCAGGAAAGCTACGAAGGTACCCACGGTTATTCGCTGCGCATGGACGGTCTGGAGCCGGGCTTCAATGACATGGCCCGAGATCGCGCGATCGTCATTCACGCCGCCAGTTATGTAAATCCGCTGTGGAGCAAGAAACAGGGGCGCATCGGCCGCAGCCAGGGCTGCCCGGCAGTGCGACCACAGATTGCCAGGCAGGTGATCGACCGGTTGAAGAATGGCCAGTTCATGTTCTCGTGGTACCCGGATCAGCGCTGGCTGAAGTCTTCGCCGTACCTGAACTGCCAGCCGCAGCAGGTGGCGAGCATCCTCAATACCCACGCGAGCTGACGGCACAACCTATAACCCTGTGGGAGCTGGCTTGCCAGCGATAGCGGTGGATCAGTCAATGCAAACCTTGACTGTGCCGGCCTCATCGCTGACAAGCCAGCTCCCACAGGGATTTGAGTTGAGCCTGGAAAGTCTTCGTACACTGTTTCATTACAACTTTGTCATTCAGCTGTCGGTTTGCCGTGCGGATCGCCCGGTAGCCTGAAGTTGTCCCGGCGCCAATGCCGATCAACTTGACCACTGAGTGACTGACCATGAAAACCCTTCTGCTCGCCTTCACCGCCCTCCTCGCCACCGGCAGCGTGTTCGCCGCAAACATGCCCGACACCGCCGTGATTCATGACAAATCCGGTTTCTACGTCAATCTGGATGTCGACAAAGTCCTGTCCAGCACCGATATTTCACAAGCGTGTGGCGTGGTCCCGGCGCAATTGAATTACCTCGACCATCAGGGCCGCGAGCATGTGCTGAACTATGACGTGCAAGGCAGCGGTTGCATCAATGACCATTGAGACTGATCGATGAATATTCTGGTAGTCGAAGACGAACCCAAGGCCGGCAATTACCTGCTCAACGGTTTACAGGAACTGGGTTACAGCGTCAGCCTCGCCCGCGACGGTGCCGACGGTCTGCACCTGGCGCTGGAACACGACTTCGACGTGATCGTACTCGATGTGATGATGCCGAAAATGGATGGCTGGGAAGTCCTGCGCCGGTTGCGCAAGGAAGCCGACACACCGGTGCTGTTCCTCACCGCCCGCGATGACATCGCCGACCGCGTCAAAGGCCTCGAACTGGGTGCCGATGATTACCTGATCAAGCCGTTTTCCTTCGCCGAACTGGTGGCGCGCCTGCGCACCCTGACCCGGCGCGGGCCGATTCATGAAGACGAACAGCTGCAAGTCGCCGACCTGCAGATCGACGTGCTCAAACGCCGCGTGAGCCGTGCCGGTGTACGCATCACCCTGACCAACAAGGAGTTCGCGTTGCTGCAGTTGTTCGCCAGCCATACCGGGCAAGTGTTGGCGCGCTCGCTGATTGCTTCCCGGGTCTGGGACATGAATTTCGACAGCGACACCAATGTGGTTGATGTCGCGGTCCGCCGCCTGCGGGCGAAGATCGATGACCCGTTCCAGCTCAAGCTGATCCACAGCGTGCGCGGCATCGGCTATCGCTTCGATACGCAGCCATGAACAGCCCTCGGCCGCATTCCTTGACCTTGCGCCTGGCGCTGGTCTTCGCTCTGCTCGCGTTTGCCTCGCTCGCGGGTCTCGGCGCAGCGCTGTATGGCGAACTCGAAGAGCAACTGATTCGCCGCGACGACATCTCGCTGGTCAGCCGCGTCGATCAGTTGCGCACCTTCCTCAACGACAGCAACACCCTGGAGCTGATCAAGAACAAACCGGCGCTGTTCCAGAACATGCTCGGCAACCGCGAAGCGCTGTTGACCATCGGCACGCCGGGGCAACCGCCGCTGCTGGTGGTCAATCCGGGCAACCTGAACACACCGACGTTGCCGGCGGTGCCCATCGACCAGGCAATGACGCTGAAAGACGTACAGCACCTGCCGAGCGTCGACGGTGTGCCGTTTTCGGCGGTGGCGGCGAGTATCGATTCCGGCGAGCTGGGCAATCTGCAAGTCACCACCGGGCGCCTGATGAGCGAGCGCACGGCGATGCTCGCCAATTACCGTTTGAGTGTTTATGGCCTCGCCTCGCTGGCGGCGCTGTTGCTGGCGGTGGTGGGTTGTTTGCTGGTGTATCGCGGTCTGCTGCCGTTGCGACGACTGGCGAAACACGCCCACGGCATCGGTGTCGGCAACCTTGGCGAACGCCTTGCCAGCAGCGGTGCGCCGCGAGAGTTGCAGCCGATGATCGAGGCGTTCAATGCCATGCTCGACCGCCTCGCCAAAGGTTTTGCGCAGTTGAGCCAGGTGTCCACCGACATGGCCCACGAGTTGCGCACGCCGATCAACAATCTGCTCGGCGAAACCCAGGTCGCCCTGCAGCAGAATCGCAGCATCGAGGCCTATCAGCAGTTGCTCGCCTCCAACGTCGAAGAGCTCGAACGCCTGACGCGTATGCTCGACAACATGCTGTTTCTGGCGCGCACCGATCCGGCCAGTGCATTGAGCCAGCGCCAGGAACTGGACGCGGCGGATGAGATGCAACGCATTGCCGATTATTTTGAAGGGCTGGCGGCGGATGTCGGCGTGTGTATCGAGGCACGCGGCAGCGGTGTGATCTGGGCCGAGCCGATGTTGTTGCGGCGAGCATTGGCTAACCTGTGCGCGAATGCGATCAAGTACGGCGCGGCGGATTCGACGGTGCAGGTGGAAGCGGTTGCCGAGCCGGACGGTAGTTATTTGCGTGTTAGAAACCATGGCGCGACTATCGCACCTGAACATTTGGCGAGGTTGTTCGAACGTTTCTACCGTGTCGACCCGTCACGCGAGCGCTCGGCGCAATCCAACGGTCTGGGCTTGTCGATCGTCGCAACCATCATGCAGTTGCATCAGGGCCGGTACAGCGCCAGCAGTGCCGACGGCATCACCTGCTTCGAACTGTTCTTCCCCGC
The DNA here is from genome assembly GCF_044541255.1 of Pseudomonas sp. NPDC085632. NCBI lineage: Bacteria > Pseudomonadati > Pseudomonadota > Gammaproteobacteria > Pseudomonadales > Pseudomonadaceae > Pseudomonas > Pseudomonas sp. NPDC085632. The sequence continues at coordinate 34,576 of NZ_JBITSX010000004.1, forward strand.
CCGGCAATCATCTTCATCGACTTTTCCGCCGTCATCGCTGGCAAGCCAGCTCCCACAATGATTGGCGCTGAATCCAAATCTCCGGCCACCCCAAAACCCTGTGGGAGCTGGCTTGCCAGCGATGAGGCCAGCTTGATCAACATCAACTTCCCCTGAAACGCAGCTATGGCGAGCAGGTCGAATCGGCGCGCTGTCGCTCCCACAGCTTGATCTCGGCTCGGCTGATGATCAGGGCTGTCAGCATCAGTGCTGAGGCGACGCCGAAAGTAATGTGCAAGCCGCTGGCAATGGCGGTTGCAGGGGCTTGCGTCGGATCCCCCGCCGTCAGCGCAAACACCGCGCCCATTACTGCCGCCCCGCTAATCAACCCAAGGTTGCGTGCCAGCCCGAGCATCGCCGAAACCACACCACGCTGCTCCTGACGAACGCCGGCCATCAATCCGGTGTTGTTGGCTGCCTGAAACAACGCATAACTGATGGCGACCACGGTTATCGGCAACAAATACCCAGGCAGGCCCAGACTCATTGGCAACAGCGCCAACAAAGCGCAGCCGCAAGCCATAGCGAACAATGCACCCGGCACGATCCGCCGCGCGCCGAAGCGATCCACCAGACGTCCGGCCGGTACACCGCCAAACGCAGACAACAACGGCCCGACCGACAACGCCAGGCCAACCACGGCACTGCTCAGGCCCAATCCGCGACTCAGGTAAAACGGTCCCACCACCAGCGTGGTCATCATCACGGTCGTCACCAGCAAGGTCAGCGCCAGGCCGCTGCTCAATCGCCGGTCAGCGAACAGTGGCAAGCGAATCAGCGGCGCCTTGGCCTTCTTCTCGATCATGAAGAACAACCCCGCGCCGCCCAGGCTGGCCAGCAGCAACGGCAACATCAAACCTTCCAGCGTCATTGCCAGCGCATAGGCCGCCAGCGTCAACACCAGCATGGCGCTGCCAGGATAATCAAACGCCAGGCGCGGCCCTGCGGGTCGATCAGCCGGCAGATAGCGGTACACCAGCCACGCATTGAGCAAGCCCAACGGCACGTTGAGCAGGAAAATCGCCTGCCAGCCGACATGTGCCATCAACAGCCCACCCAACGACGGTCCGAGGGTGGTGCCGGTGGCTGACATCGTCGCCAGCACCCCCATCGCACTGCCCGCCCGCGTCTTCGGCACCGCATCGGCCACCAACGCCACCGTCAAGGCGAACATGATCGCTGCGCCAACGCCTTGCACCGCCCGCGCGCCAATCAACCAGCCCAGCCCCGGTGCCAACGCGCAAGCTAACGAAGCGCCGGTGAAAATGCCGATCCCGATCAACAGCAATCGGCGCCGACCGAAGCCATCGCCCAGTCGCCCGACGCTGACAATCAACGTAGTGATCGCCAGCAAGTAAGCGAGCACGATCCATTGCACCTGTTGAAACGTCGCCTCGAACGCCGTCGCCAGAATCGGCAACCCGGCGTTGGCGATACTGGTGTCCAGCGATGGCATCAACATCGACAGGGCCAGACTGGTCAGCGCCCATCGGGCGGGAGTGCTCAGGGGGTCTCGGGGCATGGGTGGCTCGCAGTGCAAAGGTGATCGGCCATAGCCTGAGCCTCGACAACACGCGGCGCAAGACGCATGCTTTGCATTCGATACCTGCATGGGACGCCATATCATGACTACGCCGGACCTGAACCTGCTGATCACCCTCGACGTCTTGCTGCGCGAAGGCAGCGTCGCCCGTGCCGCCAAATGCCTGCAACTGAGCCCGTCGGCCATGAGTCGCGCCCTCGCCCGTCTGCGCGAAACCACGGGTGATCCGTTGCTGGTGCGAGCGGGTCGTGGCCTGGTGCCAACACCCCGCGCACTGGAGTTACGCGAGCGGGTCAGTCATCTGGTGCAGGAAGCCGAGGCGGTTTTGCGCCCCGCCGAAGTGCTCGACCCAAGGCGATTGCAACGCACCTTCACCCTGCGCAACACCGACGGTTTTGTCGAAACCTTTGCTGCCGCCCTGCTCGTGCGCATCGCCGAAGAGGCGCCCAACGTACGTCTGCGTTTTGTGCAAAAAGCCGACAAGGACAGCACGCCGCTGCGCGAAGGTCGTGTCGATCTGGAGACCGGCGTGGTCGACGACAGCACCGACCCAACGCTGCACAGCCGTATCCTGTTTCAGGATCAGTGGATCGGTGTGGTGCGTGAGGGGCATCCGTTGAGCGCGGGGAAAATCACTAGCAAGCGCTTTGCCGGCGGCCAGCACATTCTGATCTCACGACGCGGGCGCAGCAGCGGTCCGGTCGACGAAGCGTTACTCGCGTTCGGACTGACGCGGGACATCGTCACTTCATTCGGTGGATTCTCGGCGGCGCTGACGCTGGTGCGTGAATCCGACTTGATCGCCACTGTCCCGCAACGTCATACCAGCAAACTGCGCACGGGCCTGCACAGTTTCGCCCTGCCCTTCGCAATGCCGGACATCAGCGTGTCGATGCTCTGGCACCCGCGCATGGACGCTGACCCGGCGCATCGCTGGTTGCGCGAATGTGTCCGGCAGGTCTGCGCTTAACGCGCGTCGCCACCCGCCGGTTTATAGAAAAGGAATTTTTTGGTTTCGGCGGTCTTGCGGTACTCCTTGGCCCAGCTCGGATGCACGTTGCGGTCATGGAAATACAGCGCGCCGTTGGTGCGATCCTTGAGTTGGCGATTCAGCGCTTTGCGGGCGATATCCTTGGCGAGCGTGTATTCGGCATCTTCCTTGACCTGATCCGGACGCCCATCGCACCACCAGGAAAACTGGCAGCTCTTGGTTTCCGAGCCTTGTTTGACGACAGCGCACACCGTGTCGGGGAAGCCTTCGTGGCCGAGGCGATTCATCACCACACTGGCCACCGCTTCCATTTCCGGCGTGTCTTTGCCTTTGGCTTCCCAGTAAATACTGCGCGCCAGACAGGTGATCGGATCGTCCAGCGGCGCTGCGCCGACCGGGTCCACTGCCTGAACTTCGGTGGGGGTGATGGCTTCGGCTTTGGGCGCCGGTGCAGCGCTGACTTTATCCGCCGCTTTCTCTTCCAGCACTTGGGCTTTTTCTTCAGCCTTTGCTTTGATCGGGGCCTGATCGGTGGCCCATGCAGAGCCTGCCAACAGGGTGAATACGAGACAACCCGCCCAGCCTTTCAATCCCATGTCTGTTCTTCCGGCAGCGCCCGAATCGGGCAAGGTGTTACGTCGGGGAGACACCCGTATCCCGGGGCCTTCGGTGAGTGTAGACGGCAAATCCATCGGCAAAGTTGCGCAGAAAAACGGCTGAATGAAGAAAAAAGACATTGCACTCACCGGGGGCGTTTCGCGCATCATGGGCGCATTCAGCTCAAGGGAGATTTCCATGCGCTTCATGCCATCCGTTTTGCGTCTTGCCGCGTTGTCCGTGGGCGTTGTGTTTGCCATCCCGGCGCTGGCCGGCGATGAGTCGCAATTGATCGAGTCGATCAACAGCTACCGCAGCCAGCCGCAGCGCTGTGGTTCGCAGGCATCGAATGAACTGCCACCGTTGTCGGCTGATCCACGGCTGAGATTACGCGCCACCGGTGCTGTCGACCTGCAGCAAGCCATGGCAAGCGCCAGTTATCCGATGGTCAATGTGCAGGCGATCACGCTCAACGGCCCGCGTGATGCCGCGTCGGCGATGCAGGCGATCAGGGAAAGTTTCTGTCAGGTGGTGCTCGATCCGCAGTTCGTCGACGTCGGTGTCAGCCGCGACGACCGCGACTGGCGCATCGTGCTGGCGCGGCCGCTGCTGACGGCCAAGCTCGGTGATGCGCAAAGTGAGGGGCAGAAGTTGCTGAGTGAACTCAACGTCGCCCGCAGTCAGGCACGTCAGTGTGGTGTTCAGGCTTTTGCTGCGGCTGCACCGCTGGCCTGGAACGCGGCATTGGGCACGATCTCCCAGGATCACAGCCGCGACATGGCCAACAACAATTACTTCGACCACAAGGACCGCGACGGCCGCACCCCGGGCGATCGCGCGGAACTCGCCGGCTACAGTGGCCAACTGGTCGGCGAAAACATCGCCGCGGGTCAAGACACCGTACACAAAGTCGTCGAAGGCTGGCTCGCGAGCCCCGGCCACTGCGCCAACCTGATGAACCCGCAATACCAGGAACTCGGCGCCGCCTACGCCACCGACCCGAAAAGCAGCGCAGGGATCTACTGGACCGCGATGTTCGGCGCCCAATAACTCAAATCTCAAAAACACCACAACACCTGTGGGAGTTGGCTTGCCAGCGATGAGGCCAGCCCATCCAACATTGATGTCGACTGACCCACCGCCATCGCTGGCAAGCCAGCGCCCACAGGGTCAGCAGTCGCTCGGAAGATTGAGGCAATAAAAAACCGCAGCCTGGCTGCGGTTTTTCAGGCTCAGTGGGTCCTCATCCCCGCCGCATACATCGCCAGTTTCAGCAGGCTCGCCACCACCGCCAGCGACACCACGCTGCCCAGCCAGATCAACAACAGCCAGCCCAGACGCTTGTACCAGCGACTGCTTTTCACTTCGCGCGAATCAATGGTAGCCATCGCCAATCCTCACTTTGCCGCGGAATACGTAGTAGCTCCAGAAGGTGTACATCAGGATCACCGGCAGGATGAACAGTGCGCCGATCAGCGCGAACAACTGGCTCGACGGCGGTGATGCGGCAGCCCAGATGCTCACCGACGGCGGAATGATGTTCGGCCAGATGCTCAGCGCCAGACCGATGTAACCGAGCAACATCAACACCAGGGTGAACACGAACGGCCAGTGCGTATGCCGCTGACGCAACGTGCGCAACAGCCCGAACACCGCCAGCAACGCCAACACCACCAACCCGGCAAATACCTGCAGATGTCCGTGCGTCGACCAACGCGCCGCCAGCTCTGGATGCAGTTGCAGGGTCCACACGCCAATCACCAGCACCATCGCCATCAGCAGCAAGGCCAGCGGCCGGGTGAACAGCCGCATCCGTGACTCCAGCATGCCCTCGGTCTTGACCAGCAACCACGTGCTGCCGAGCAACGCATACGCGATCACCAGACCCACGCCACACACCAGCGGAAACGGCGCCAGCCAGTCCAGACCGCCACCGGCAAACTGTCGATCGACCACCGGAATCCCCGACACATACGCGCCAATCACCACACCCTGGGAAAACGTCGCCAACAACGAACCACCGATAAACGCCTTGTCCCACCAGTGACGCTTCTGCGGCGAAGACTTGAAGCGAAACTCAAACGCCACACCGCGGAAAATCAAGCCGCAGAGCATGAAGATCAGCGGCAGGTACAGCGCTTCGAGAATCACCCCGTACGCCAGCGGAAACGCGCCATATAACGCCGCCCCGCCGAGCACCAGCCAGGTCTCGTTACCGTCCCAGACCGGCGCGACGGTGTTCATCATCACATCGCGTTCCTGCTCATCCGGGATCAACGGAAACAGAATTCCCAGCCCCAGATCGAAGCCGTCCATGATCACGTACATCATCACCCCAAAGGCGATGATCACTCCCCAGATCAACGAGAGATCGATACCTTGAATACCCATGACTCAATGCTCCTTCATAGGGGCGGTAGCCGCCGAAATCGGCCGACGTGGCGTCTGCAATTCATCGCCCGCAGGCGGATGTTCGTGATGCGGCTGCGGGCCTTTTTTTACCAGTTTCATCATGTAGCCAATGCCCACGCTGAACACGGTGAAATAGATCACCACGAACAGCGCCAATGACGTGCTCATCTGCGCCACTGAGTGATGCGATGCCGCGTCATGAGTGCGCAGCAAGCCGTACACCACCCAGGGCTGACGCCCGACTTCCGTGGTAATCCACCCGGCCAGCAACGCAATCAAGCCACTCGGCCCCATCAGCAACACCAAACGCTGAAAGCCGCGATGTGCGTAAAGCTTGCCGCCCCGGCGCAACGCCAGACCGAGCAAACCGACGAGGATCATCAACATCCCCAGCCCGGCCATGACGCGGAAACTCCAGAAAATCACGGTCGAATTCGGCCGGTCTTCCTTCGGGAAGCTCTTCAGCGCCGGGATTTGCTTGTCGAGGCTGTGGGTGAGGATCAGGCTGCCGAGGTACGGAATTTCCAATGCGTACTTGGTCTTCTCCGCGTCCATATCAGGGATGCCGAACAGCACCAGCGGCGTCGGGCCGTTGTCGGCGTTTTCCCAGTGACCTTCGATCGCGGCGATTTTTGCCGGTTGATGCTCCAGCGTATTCAAGCCATGGGCGTCACCGACCACTGCCTGAATCGGCGCCACGATCAACGCCATCCACAACGCCATGGAAAACATCTTGCGCACCGGCGCGGTGTTGTTGCCGCGCAGCAAATGCCAGGCAGCCGACGCACCGACGAAGAACGACGTCGCCACAAACGCGGCAATCGCCATGTGCGCCAGACGGAACGGAAACGACGGGTTGAACACGATCGCCAGCCAGTCCAGCGGCATCACCCGCCCGTCAACAATTTCGAAGCCTTGCGGCGTCTGCATCCAGCTGTTGGACGCGAGAATCCAGAACGTCGAGATCAACGTGCCGATCGCGACCATCACCGTGGCGAAGAAGTGCAAGCCGCGACCCACGCGGTTCCAGCCGAACAGCATGACCCCGAGGAAACCCGCTTCAAGGAAAAACGCGGTCAGTACTTCATAAGTCAGCAGCGGCCCGGTGATACTCCCGGCAAAGTCCGAAAACCCGCTCCAGTTGGTGCCGAACTGGTACGCCATGACCAGCCCGGACACTACGCCCATGCCAAAGTTGACCGCGAAAATCTTCGACCAGAAATGGTAAAGATCGCGGTAAGTGTCGTTACGGGTTTTCAGCCACAAACCTTCGAGTACCGCGAGGAAACTCGCCAGGCCAATGGTGATCGCCGGGAAAATAATGTGGAACGAAACCGTGAACGCGAATTGAATGCGCGCCAGGTCCAGTGCCTCCAGAGTGAACATGATGATGTCCTCATCCAGGCTGAAAAGCGGCAGCACGAACCCGGGCCACCGCCAGGCGTGAACGCCTGCAGCCAGTCAAATTGCTATGTTTTTTTATGGGGTGCGGGTTACGCCACCGACGACGGGATCAGGTTGCTGACCTTCGCGGCTTCGAGGCGGATCGCCACGAATTTTGACGTTGGCGTGTACGTGCGGTCGCCGTAGCTTTCCAGCGGCACCAGCGGATTGGTCTCCGGGTAATACGCAGCTGCCTGCCCCGCCGGAATGTCGTAGGCGATCAGGGTAAAACCGCTGACTCGACGCTCGCGCTCGTCATCCCACAGTGCCACCAGATCAACCTTCTGCCCCGGTTCGAACCCCAGACGCTGGATGTCTTGTTCGTTGGCGAAGATCACGTCGCGCATGCCGTAGACCCCGCGATAACGGTCATCGAGGCCGTACAGCGTGGTGTTGTATTGATCGTGGGAACGCATGGTTTGCAGAATCAGATGCGGTTTCAGCGGCAAGTTGCGCACGCCTTCGCTGATCAAGTGCTCCGGCAGCACGCATGGGGTGAACTGCGCCTTGCCGCTTTCGGTATTCCAGACCCGATCCGCGGCGTCGTTACCGAGGTGGAAGCCACCGGGGATCAGCAGTTTTTCATTGAAGTTTTCGAAGCCCGGAATCACGTCGGCAATCAGGTTGCGGATGCGCCCGTAGTCGCCCACCACCCACTCCCAATCGATCGGATGCTTGCCCAGGGTCGCGGCGGCGATTCCGGCAATGATCGCCGGCTCGGATTTCAACTGCGCCGACTTCGGCTTCAACTGGCCGAACGACAAATGCACCATGCTGAAGGTGTCTTCGACGGTTACGCCTTGCGGACCTTCAGCCTGAATATCGATGTCGGTACGCCCGAGGCACGGCAGGATCAACGCGTCGCGACCGGTGACCAGATGGCTGCGGTTGAGCTTCGTGGCGATGTGCACGGTCAGGTCAAGTTTGCGCATCGCTGCGTGAGTGCGCGGGGTGTCTGGCGTGGCTTGGGCGAAGTTGCCGCCCAGACCGATGAACACCTTGGCTTCGCCGCGTTCCATGGCGCCGATCGCCATCACCGTGTTGTGCCCGTGCATGCGCGGCACGTCAAAGTTGAAGCGTTTTTCCAGCGCGTCCATCAAGTCTTTCGGCGCCAGTTCGTTGATGCCCATGGTGCGGTCGCCCTGCACGTTACTGTGGCCGCGAACCGGGGAAAGCCCGGCGCCCGGACGGCCGACGTTGCCGCGCAGCAATTGCAGGTTGATGACTTCCTGCAAAGTCGCCACCGAATGCACGTGTTGGGTCAGGCCCATGGCCCAGCACATGATCACGCTCTTGGCGCGGCCATACATGCGCGCGGCCAGTTCGATGTCATGCAGCGGCACGCCGGACTGCTCGAGAATGTGCTCCCAGCTGGTTGCTTCGACTTCAGCCAAATAGCTGTCGAGCCCTGTGGTGTGCTCGGCAATAAACGCATGATCGAACACCGGTTCGCCGCCAGTGGCCTGAGCTTCGCGTTCCCACTGCAACAGGAATTTGACCATGCCGCGAATCATCGCCATGTCGCCACCCAACGCCGGGCGGAAGTACGCGGTGTTGGTCGCTTCCCAGCCGTTGCTGAGCATTTCGAGCGGGTTCTGCGGGTTCTGGAAACGCTCAAGGCCACGCTCTTTCAGCGGATTGATACAGACCACTTGTGCGCCGCGCTTTACCGCTTCACGCAGCGGCTCGAGCATGCGCGGGTGGTTGGTGCCGGGGTTCTGGCCGATGACGAAAATCGCATCGGCGTGGTGCAGATCCTCGTAGACCACGGTGCCTTTGCCGACGCCGAGGGTCTCGTTCATGCTCACCGCGCTGGCTTCGTGGCACATGTTCGAGCAGTCGGGGAAGTTATTGGTGCCGAACGCACGGACGAACAATTGATAGAGAAACGCCGCTTCGTTGCTGGCGCGACCCGACGTATAGAACTCGGCCTCGTGGGGCGATTTGAGGTTTTTCAGATGATCGGCGATCAGTGCGAAGGCATCCGCCCAGCTGATTTCCACATAGCGGTCGACCCGCGCGTCGTAGCGCATCGGGTGGGTCAGGCGGCCCTGATATTCCAGCCAGTAGTCGCTCTGTTCGGCCAGGCTCGACACCGTGTACTTGTTGAAGAACGCCGGGTCGACCAAACGCCCGGTCGCTTCCCAGTTCACCGCTTTGGCGCCGTTCTCGCAGAACTTCAACATGCTCGCGCCCGGCGCTTCGCCCCAGGCACAACCCGGGCAGTCGAAGCCGCCGTTCTGGTTGGTCTTGAGCATGGCACGGATGTTTTTCAGGGCGTTTTCACTGCCCAGCCAGCTCTTGGTCAGGCTGATAACAGCGCCCCAACCGGCAGCGGCGCCTTTGTAGGGTTTGTAACGGTCGACTTGTGACATGGGACTCTCCATGACGATGCACACAGGCATGAACCTGATTCGGTTAAACAGCGACGGCCGACTTTCAAGGGTGCAAAGTGGTCGTTGGGTTTGCCGGGGCAAGGATATGAACCGTTACAAAACATTGTCTAATCGCTATTAATGACTGCCTTATCGAAAGCATCTATCACGATTAAAAACCCTTTATTTACTGGCGGTTACGAAACTAACGAGCAAACTTTCTGCAGAAAATAATTCATCATCGACGGGATCAATCAGCTGTTCATAAACAGTGATTGGACGCCATTGAAAGTTGCTCATAACCTGCGCTGACCAAACCGCTTCTACAGTGGTTTCCATTCCTGCGAGGCTGTCATGTCAGAGCGTGTCTTGATCGATGGTTACAACCGCCGCGTCGACTATCTGCGCATGTCGGTGACCGACCGCTGCGACTTCCGCTGCGTCTATTGCATGGCTGAAGACATGCAGTTCCTGCCACGGCAGAAAATCCTCACTCTGGAAGAGATCTATCAACTGGCGCAGAGCTTCGTGGCGCTGGGGACGCGCAAGATTCGCCTCACCGGTGGCGAGCCGCTGATCCGTCCGGGCGTGGTCAAGTTGTGCGAGCAGATCGCCGCCCTGCCCGGCCTGCGCGAATTGTGCATGACCACCAATGGCTCGCAACTGGGCAAGCTGGCCGCGCCGCTGTTCGACGCCGGGGTCAAGCGCCTGAACATCAGCCTCGACAGCCTTGATCCGCAGCGCTTCAAACAAATGACCCGCACCGGCGATCTGGCGCAGATGATCAACGGCATCGATGCCGCGCGCCAGGCCGGTTTTACCCGCACTAAACTCAACGTGGTGGTGATGCAGGGTCGCAACGATCAGGAAATCAATGATCTGGTCAGCTTCGCCATTGATCGTCAGCTCGACGTCTCCTTCATCGAGGAAATGCCGCTGGGGATCATCAGCGAGCACAGCCGTGCCGAGTCGTTTTTCTCCAGTGCGCAGGTGCGCGAAAAGATCGCCGAACGCTACACCCTGATCGACTCGGCGGAATCGACGCAAGGCCCGTCGCGCTACTGGCGGCTGGCGGAAGCGCCGGAGATTCGCCTGGGCTTTATCTCGCCGCACAGCCACAATTTTTGCGGTACCTGCAACCGCGTGCGGCTCACCGTTGAAGGGCGCCTGCTACTGTGTCTGGGTAACGAGCATTCGGTGGATCTGAAAGCGGTGTTGCGTGCCCATCCTGGGCAACCGCAGCGGCTGGAGAAAGCCATCGTCGAGGCGATGAAACTCAAGCCGTACCGACATAATTTCGAAGTGAACGACGATGTTCAGATCGTACGTTTCATGAACATGACGGGCGGCTAGACCGCCCCTTCCAAGGGTTATCGGAACCGCACAGCATGATCATCAGACCCAAGGTCAATCAGTTCGCCATTCTCTTCACGCTCAAGGGTTCGATCGCCAAGCGCATCGCCCTGCGCACGCTGATGGTCACCCTGCTCGCCTCGGCCATCGTCCTGGTGGAAATCCTCCATCCGAGCAACTTCACCAAGGTCAACGCCACGCCGTTTACCTTGCTCGGCTTGTCGCTGTCGATCTTCATGAATTTTCGCAACAACGCCTGTTATGACCGCTGGTACGAGGCGCGCAAGGCGTGGGGCGAGGTGATCGTGCACATTCGCTCGGTGATTCGCGAAACCCATGTGATTCGTGAGTCGGCTGAGCGCAAGCCGTTGCTGCTCAATCTGTGCGGCTTCGCCCATGCGTTGAACGCGCGGTTGCGCCGGGAAAGCGAAGCGGCGGCCAGCAGTGTCTGGATCACGCCGAAACCCGATCCGCAGACGCCGGATTACAGTGGGCGAATTCTGCAAACGGTTGGCCAGCAATGTTCCGATCTGCATCAAAACGGTGAACTGACTGAATGGCGTTACATGCTGCTGGCCAATCACCTGACCAGCCTGACCCAGGCGCAAGCGGTGTGCGAACGGATCAAAACCACACCGCTGCCGTTTCCCTACACGCTGCTGTTGCACCGGACGATTTATCTGTTTTGCATCCTGCTGCCGTTCGCCATGGCCGAGCCGTTGGGCTGGCTGACCCCGTTGTTTACGGCGATTGTCAGCTATACGTTCTTTGGCCTGGATGCGATTGCCGATGAACTGGAAGACCCGTTCGGCCGCGATGAAAATGACCTGGCTACCGACTCGCTGGTGCGCACCATCGAGCGCGACATCCTCGCCGAGCTTGGCGCAGAGGTGCCGCCAGCGTTGAAGCCTGTGGACTATGTCCTGAGCTGATCCTTAGCTCTGCAAACACCTCAAAACCCTGTGGGAGCTGGCTTACCAGCGATGAGGCCGTGTCAGCCAACATCAATGCCACCTGACCTGCCGCCATCGCTGGCAAGCCAGCTCCCACAGGTTCTGTGTACATCCTCAATATCAAGCACCACCACAAAACCCATTGTGGGAGCTGGCTTGCCAGCGATGAGGCCGTGTCAGCCAACATCAATGCCACCTGACCTGCCGCCATCGCTGGCAAGCCAGCTCGCACAGTTTTGATTTGTGATGGGATCAGAAGAGTTCGTTGAACGGGATAAAGCGCAGCGGGTCGCCGAGGCTGTGGGTACTGTTTTCCGGGATTTCCACCAGGCCGTCGGCCCAGGTCGCGCCGAGCAGGACGCCGGAGCTTTGATTCGGATAGAGCACCGCACGCCCCGCCTCCAGCCTCACCCGCAGGTATTCACGACGGCCGCCAGCCTTGTGCCAGTCGAAACCTGCATTGACCGTAAAACTCAGCGGCATGACATCTTCCACACCTTGTATGCGCAGCAGATACGGCCGCGCCAACAAGCCAAACGTCACCAGTGCTGAGGTCGGATTACCCGGCAAACCAATCACCGGCACCGTGCCGAAATGACCCACGGTCAGCGGTTTGCCAGGCTTGATCGCCAGTTTCCACAACAGCGGTTTGCCGCTGTCGCGCAGCACCTGCCCGAGACAATCGGCATCACCGGCAGACACGCCGCCCGTGGTCAGGATCAAATCAGCGCTCACTTGCAGTTGCTCAAGTTTAAGCCGCGTCTGCGCCGGGCGATCCGGGAGGATCCCGGCGTCGATCACCTCGCAGCCCAGCTCACGCAACCAGTGGCCAAGCAACACGCGGTTGCTGTTGTAGATGCTGCCGGGGCGCAACGGCTGGCCCGGTTCGACCAGTTCATCACCGGTCGACAGCAGCGCCACACGCGGGCGACGCACCACGTGCAGTTGCGCCAGCCCTTGCCCGGCGGCGACTGCCAGTTCGAACGGCCCAAGGCGTTTGCCGGCCCGCAGCAGGATGTCGCCGACGCGATTTTCCTGACCTTGCGCGCGGATGTTCTGTCCCGCCTTCAGTGGCTGCAAGAAGCGCACGCGGCCGTCCTCCAGCACTTCGACGTTTTCCTGCATCTCGACACACGTGGCGCCGGGCGGCAGTGGTGCGCCGGTAAAAATCCGTGCGCAGGTGCCGGGCAGCAACGTGTCCGGCGCCAGCCCGGCGTAAACCTTTTGCGAGACCTTCAGCGGCTGTCGGTGCAGATCGGCGAGATTGAGCGCGTAACCGTCCATGGCGCTGTTCGGCCACGGCGGCAAATCGAGTGTCGCCACCAGATCACTGGCCAGCACCCGCCCACGCGCATCGTCGAGCGCCAGCAGTTCGCTGTCGGCCAGGCATTGCTCATTGGCCATGCCGAGCAATTGGTCGAGGGCGTCCTCGACCGGCATCAGCGGTGCCTTGCTCATTCGCGTGGCCCGCAGGCTTGCGCGGCTTTCAGGTGCGGGACGAAGTTGCACGGGCGATGACGGTTGTCGAGTTGCTCGGCAAGAATGCCTTCCCACGCCGTGCGGCAAGCGCCAGTCGAACCTGGCAGGCAGCACACCAGCGTGCCGTTCGACAGCCCGGCCAGCGCGCGGCTTTGCACGGTGGAGGTGCCGATATCCAGAATCGAAATCGCGCGGAACAGTTCGCCAAAACCATCGATTTGCTTATCGAACAGGCAGGCCACCGCTTCCGGTGTGCTGTCGCGACCGGTGAAGCCGGTGCCGCCAGTGATCAGCACCACCTGAATGCCTTCGTCGGCGATCCACTGAGCGACCTGAGCGCGGATCTTGTACAGATCATCCTTGAGCAAGTTGCGCTCGCTCAGTGTATGACCGGCCTCCAGCAGGCGACTGACCAGCAACTGGCCCGAGGTATCGCTGGCGTAGTCGCGCGTATCGCTGACCGTCAGTACGGCAATATTGAGGGGAACAAACAGGACATCCGCTTTAGCACTCATGGCACTCTCCGGCAGTTTTTAATCAGATTGCCGAGCAGCCTAAGGGCCACTTATGAATACTGTCTAATCACTCTGACCAACCACATTATCGACCGGCTCTATCGGTGCTTTTCACCTCGCTAAACGCCAGTAAAACCGGGCTTGATAGAGCTGATCGATAGTCCCTTAAACACTTCCGATTGGACGAACAACCGTTCAAATGAGATCGTCGCACCCTGCGCTTTTCGTGCGTCTCGCGCATCTGCGTCAATACTCAATCAAAAAATTTCCATCGAGCGGGTGCCATCGTGGACATCAAACAACTCAAGTTCCTGATCGCGCTGGACGAAACCCGACACTTCGGCCAGGCCGCCGCACGCTGCCACATCACCCAGCCGACGTTGTCGATGCGCCTGCGCAATCTGGAAGATGAGCTGGATCTGGTGCTGGTCAACCGCGGCCAGCGCTTTGAAGGTTTCACCCAGGCCGGCGAGCGCGTGCTGGCCTGGGCGCGCACCTTGCTGGCGGCTCACGACGGTCTGTTCGCCGAAGCGGCGGCGTGTCGCGGGCAACTGGTGGGTAGTCTGCGTCTGGGTCTGGTGCCGCTGAGCAGCTTCAACCCGGTGAATTACATTCAGGGTTTGTCGGGGACGTATCCGGAGTTGAAGTTCAGTCTGTCGTCGCTCAGCTCCGACGAGATCATCGCCGGGCTGGGCAATAACCAACTCGACTTGGGCGTGTGCTATCTGGACCACGTCAACCCGAACTACTTCGAGTTTTTCGAGATCGGCGAAACCCGTGTCGGTCTGCTTTACGACAACAGGCACTTTCAGTTCGAAGGCACAGAAATGAGCTGGGAAGACGCCGCCGAACTGCCGCTGGGGATGATCACCGCCGGCATGCATTACCGTAAATCCATCGACCTGAGCTTCCGCAGCCGTGGGCTCAGCCCGCAGCCGATCATGGAAAGCGATTCGACCTATCAGCTGTTGCAGGCGATTCACCAAGGTTTCTGCTGCGCGATCATGCCGCTGGACAGTGGCCTGGAAGAGCCGATCGAGCACCTGTCGTTCATGCAATTGCCGGATGCCAGTGTGCTCGCGCCGTTGGGCCTGGTGATGCGCAAGACCGAACCGCGTTCGGCGATTGCCGAGAAGTGTTTTGCCGAGGCGCGGAAGTTGTTTGGGGTTGAGGTTTCTGCCGAATAAGCAAGGGTGGATGTCCCGGCCCCATCGCTGGCAAGCCAGCTCCCACAGTTTCCGATGTGATCACAGTTTCTGTGCACGACACAGAAACCTGTGGGAGCTGGCTTGCCAGCGATGGGGCCCGACCAGCCAACACAAATCCTGCTGATCGACCAAAACAATCACCACATCAGAACAAGCGATTGGACGCACTTTTAACGCCCCCGTAGCCTGAACACTCTTCAGCGCTTCGGGACTTTCAAGATGCTCTGCCAAGTCGAAACCATCACAGAATCCACCCGCGAACCCAACGCCCCCGCGCCGCAACCGGCGCAGGTGGCGTTTCGCGAATACCTGCCGAACGCCGCCCTCTCCCACGCAGCGCTGGCCGCGGAAATCGCCCTCGCCATCAGCTACAACGGCATCAGCCAAGCGGTGATGATGGTTTCACCTGGCAACCTCGAAGACTTCATCCGTGGCTTCAGCCTGAGCAACGCGATCATCGACAGCGTCGACGAGGTCTACGACATCCGCCTCACGCATTTCGATCAGGCCTGTCAGGCCGATGTGCAGATTTCCAGCCGCGCGTTCTGGGCTTTGAAGGATCATCGTCGGCAAATGACCGGCACCAGCGGCTGCGGCATCTGCGGCGTCGAAGCGCTGGAGCAGGCGCTGCCGCAATTGCAGATTCTGCAACCTTCATCACTGCCGCCGGCCAAGCATTTCGACGGCATCCGCCAGCGCATCGAACAGGCCCAGCAACTGGCGCGCAGCAGCGGCGCCCTGCACGCCGCGCTGTATTTCGACGCCGAGGGTGAAGCCTTGCTGTGCCGCGAAGACATCGGCCGCCACAACGCTCTGGACAAGCTGATCGGTGCGATGCTAATCGATGCCATCGATGCTGCTGAAGGCTTCGTCGTGGTCACCAGCCGTTGCAGCCTCGAACTGATCCACAAAGCTGTGCGCGCCCGCCTCGGCACCCTCGTCAGTCTGTCCGCGCCTACCGCGTTGACCGTGCGTTGGGCGCTCAAGCACCGGCTCAATCTGATCCACGTGCCGCACCGCAACGCCCCGCGAATTTACAGCCCGGCCCAGGAGTTTTCTGCATGAGCCACACCCTCACCCACCTCGACGATCAGGGCCGCGCCAACATGGTCGACGTCAGCGACAAAGCGGCGACCCGCCGCGAAGCCACAGCACAAGCCTGGGTACAGATGCGCCCGGAAACCTTGCAGATGATTCAGGCCAACGGTCATCCCAAGGGTGACGTGTTCGCCGTGGCGCGGATCGCCGGCATTCAGGCCGCCAAGCGCACTCACGAGCTGATCCCGCTGTGCCACGCGTTGCTGCTCAGCTCGATTCACGTCGAACTCAAGGCCTGCGAACCGGATCGCGTGAAGATCACCAGCACTTGCCGCCTCAACGGCCAGACCGGCGTCGAACTTGAAGCCCTGACCGCCGCCAGCGTCGCCGCGCTGACTATTTACGATATGTGCAAAGCGGTGGATCGGGCGATGGTGATTGGCGACATCCGCCTGCTCAGCAAACACGGTGGCCGCTCCGGTCATTTTCAATGGGAGGACGCGCAATGATCCTGATCAACTACTTCGCCAGCTACCGTGACCGTCTCAATCTGGGCGGCGAAAAGATTCCGCTGACTGAGGCTTTGAGCTGCGTTGAAGATGTACGGCAAGTGCTCATGGCGCGCGGCGAGCTGTGGCGTGAAGTGCTCGGCGCCGGGAATCTGATGTGCGCGGTGAATCAGGAGATATGCCAGCCGGGTCAGGCGATTGAGGATTTCGATGAAATCGCGTTTTTCCCGCCCGTCACCGGGGGTTGATCGATGGCTATTCGAGTCCAGCACAAAAGCTTTGATGTCGGCCAGTTGACCGCCGATCTGCATGCGCGCAATCCACGGGTGGGCGCGGTGGTGAATTTTATTGGTTATGTGCGTGATCTGAATATTAGTCAGAGCGTGAGTGAACTGTTTCTTGAGCACTATCCGGGTATGACCGAAAAGGCCCTTGAGCAGATCGCCGCAGAAGCCCGTGAGCGCTGGCCGCTTTTGGGCGTGGAGATTGTGCATCGGGTCGGTGCGTTGTCGGTGAGTGAGCCGATCGTATTTGTCGGGGTCAGCAGCAAGCATCGGCATATGGCGTTCGAGGCGTGCGCGTTCATCATGGACGTGCTCAAGACTCGTGCGCCGTTCTGGAAGCGCGAGACCACGGCGCAAGGTTCGCATTGGGTCGAGGCGCGGGAGAGTGATCAGAATGCTGCTTTGCGCTGGAGCCTGGCGCATGCCTGAAGAGCAAAAGCCCCTCACCCTAACCCTCTCCCAGAGGGAGAGGGGACTGATTGGGGGATATTGCAGAGGTACGCCGACCTGAATCGGCTGAGGTGAATCCATAATCGACGGGATCTTACGGGTCGATGACAATGCCGCACACCTCGGTCAGCCCCTTCGGGTGATCATCAAATCCATAATCGACTCGGTATTTCAGGTCGATGGATAACACAAGACACCTCGGTCGGCCCCCTCTCCCTCTGGGAGAGGGCTGGGGTGAGGGTTGAAAGTCTGGTTAGATAGCCGCTCCGCCAGGATTCAACCCGGAGTCTCGCTTGAGCACAGCGCCGAACAACCTGCCCCGCCCCGATCCCGTCACCCTGCGTCAGGCCTGGCGCTTCTGGCTGAAACTCGGCTGCATTGGTTTCGGCGGACCGGCCGGGCAGATCGCGATCATGCATCAGGAGCTGGTCGAGCGTCGGCGCTGGATCTCCGAAAAGCGTTTTCTGCACGCGCTCAACTACTGCATGTTGCTGCCCGGCCCCGAGGCTCAGCAACTGGCGACCTACATCGGCTGGCTGCTGCATCGCACCTGGGGCGGTGTCATTGCCGGTGCGCTGTTTGTGCTGCCGTCGCTGTTCATTCTGATCGCGTTGTCCTGGCTGTACGTCGCGTTTGGTGACGTGCCGGCAGTGGCCGGGGTGTTTTACGGGATCAAACCGGCAATCACAGCGATTGTCCTGCATGCCGCGCATCGCATCGGTTCGCGTGCATTGAAGAATGCGTGGCTGTGGGCGATTGCCGGGGCCTCCTTCGTGGCGATTTTCGCCTTCAATGTGCCCTTCCCTTTGATCGTCCTCGGGGCCGCGTTGATCGGCTATCTGGGTGGTCGATTCGCACCGCAGCGGTTCAGCAACAGTGGTCAGCGCAACAGCGAAAAATCCTTCGGCCCGGCGTTGATCGACGACGATACGCCGGCCCCCGAACATGCCCGTTTCAGTCTGGCGAAGCTGCTGCGTCTGGCGTTGATCGGCGCAGTGCTCTGGTGTTTGCCCATGGCGTTGTTGACCGCGCTATTTGGCTGGGACGGCACGCTCACACAAATGGCCTGGTTCTTCACCAAAGCCGCGCTGCTTACCTTTGGCGGCGCTTACGCGGTGTTGCCTTACGTCTATCAGGGCGCCGTCGGGCATTACGGCTGGTTGACG
The DNA here is from genome assembly GCF_044541255.1 of Pseudomonas sp. NPDC085632. Classification (NCBI taxonomy): domain Bacteria; kingdom Pseudomonadati; phylum Pseudomonadota; class Gammaproteobacteria; order Pseudomonadales; family Pseudomonadaceae; genus Pseudomonas; species Pseudomonas sp. NPDC085632. Next base: position 52,931 of record NZ_JBITSX010000004.1, read on the forward strand.
CCGACGCAGATGATCGACGGCCTCGCGCTCGGCGAAACCACCCCGGGGCCGCTGATCATGGTGGTGGCATTTGTCGGTTTCGTCGGTGCCTACGTGCAACCGGTCTTCAGTCCCGAGCACGCGTTTGCCGCCGGTGCGCTGGCGGCAACGCTGGTGACCTGGTTCACCTTCCTGCCCTCGTTTCTGTTCATTCTGGCCGGCGGGCCATTGGTGGAGTCGACGCACAACGAACTGAAGTTCACCGCACCGCTGACGGCAATCACCGCCGCCGTGGTCGGGGTGATTGTGAATCTGGCGTGTTTCTTCGCTTATCACGTGTTCTGGCCGAATGGCTTTAACGGGGCGCCAGATGTTTTTTCAGTAGCGTTGGCCGTTGCGGCGGCATTGGCCTTGTTCGTTTTCAAGCGCGGTGTGATCAGTGTGTTGATCGTTTGCGCCCTCGCCGGGCTGGGCTTTCAGCTGATGCGCTGACACGTGGCCGGCGAATCTCCCGTTTACACGCCCGCGAATTCCCCCTTACTATCCGGGCACACCGGTCGGCGGGCATCCCCCGCCACCGACGTTTTCCGCCAACGGAAACACGCGTTATGAGTACGTCACTACAACAAGCAGAATCGTTGAACGTCTCTGCCCTGCGCGCCCTCTCTCACAGGGGCGGCGTATGAATCGTATCGTCAATCTCCCCATGGCCCTGCGCCGTTCCAAGCTGCGTCATTCCGCACGCCCGCCGGATATCTCTCTGCCTGTCTGATCGCGCCCGTTAAAAAAGCCGCGACAGTCCCTACCCCCTGATATCCCTGCCAGGACAGCCACGCCTATTGCTGCGTCGTGTCCGGCCCGAATCTGCGCGCCTGTGCGGTGCCATCGTGAGTGATTGATTATGAAATTCGCAGCCCCTGAAGACGCACGCCTGTTCCTTGAACAGAACCCCGATATCGACATGATCGAACTGTTCATCCTCGACGCCAACGGCGTGCCGCGCGGCAAGCTGTTGCACCGCGAAGAATTGCTCGCTGTGTACCAAAGCGGCCGGCCGCTGCCGAGCACCATTCTCGGCCTGACCGTGCAGGGTGAAGACGTCGAGAACTCTGGTCTGGTCTGGGACGTTGGCGATATCGACTGCCGCGCCTATCCGCTTGAGGGCAGTCTGGTGCGCCTGCCATGGCGCAAGATTCCAACCGCCGCCGTGCAGGTCAGCATGCACCCGACCGAGGGCATGCCCGCCAGCATCGCCGATCCGCGCCACTTGCTGATCAAGGTCATCGACGGCCTCAAGGCTGAGGGTTATTACCCGGTGATGGCCTGCGAACTGGAGTTCTACCTGCTCGACGCCAAACGCGATCACAACGGCCGACCGCAACCGGCACTGGATGCTGACGGTGGTCGACCGCGACACACCCAGGTCTACGGTTTGCGTGAGCTGGAACAGATCGAACCGTTCCTCGCCGACCTCTACAGCGCCTGTAAATTGCACGGCATTCCGGCGCGCACGGCGATTTCCGAATACGCGCCGGGTCAGGTCGAAATCACCCTCGAACATGGCGATGCGCTGGCGGCGATGGACCAGGCCGTGCGCTACAAACGTCTGGTCAAAGCCATCGCCCACAAGCACGGCATGCAGGCGACTTTCATGGCCAAGCCGTTCGATGATCTGGCCGGCACCGGCATGCACATGCATGTGAGTCTGGCCGATGGCGAAGGCCGTAATTTGTTCGCCTCTGAAGACCCGGCCGGCACTCCGCTGCTGCGCACGGCGATTGGCGGCATGCTCGCATCCTTGCTCGATTCGTTGCTGCTGTTCTGCCCGAACGCCAACTCCTACCGGCGCTTTCAGGCCAACAGCTACGCGCCGTTGGCGCCGACCTGGGGTGTCGACAACCGCACCGTGAGCCTGCGCGTTCCGGGCGGCCCGGCCAACACCCGGCACATCGAACACCGCATCTGCGGTGCCGACGCCAACCCGTATCTGGCAGCAGCGGCGATCCTTGCCGGGATTCATCGCGGCATTCGTGAAGACCTTGATCCGGGTGCGCCGGTTGAAGGCAATGGCTATGCGCAGGCGAAGGAATTGCTGCCGACCGATTGGCTGACGTCACTGCAGGCACTGGAAAATTCGGTGTGGGCGCGGGATGCCTTGGGGCAGGCGTTTCTCGGGGTGTATCTGGCGGTGAAACGTGCCGAGTACCGGCAGTTCATGGCCGAGGTGGGTGAGCAGGATTGGCGGTGGTATCTCACTGAAGCTTAACCATTGGACATAGATCCTGTGGGAGCTGGCTTGCCAGCGATGAGGCCAGCACATTCACCTTCTGTGGTGATTGACACTCCGCTATCGCTGGCAAGCCAGCTCCCACAAGGATCCTGCTTAGCCTCCCGAATTTTGTGTGGACACTGACATGACCGAACGCTGCAATTCCTACTACACCGCCACCCTCAACCACGACACCGACTACCCGATCCTGCAAGGCCGGCACAAGGTCGACGTGGTGATTATCGGCGGCGGTTTCACCGGCGTCGCCACTGCTGTCGAACTCGCTGAAAAAGGCCTGAAAGTCGCCATCGTCGAAAGCCACAAGATCGGCTGGGGCGCCACCGGGCGTAACGGCGGACAAGTCACCGGCAGCCTCTCCGGCGACGGCGCGATGCGCAAACAGATGCGCGCGAAACTTGGCGATGATGTCGATGATTTCATCTGGCACCTGCGCTGGCGCGGGCATGAAATCATCCAGCAACGCGTCGAGAAGTACGGCATTCAATGCGACCTCAAACACGGCCATTTGCACGCGGCGTACAAGCCCAGCCACATGACCGACTTGCGCAAGGATTATGAAGAAGCCGTGCGGCGCGGATTGGGCGATGAGGTCAGTCTGCTCGACCGCAGTCAGGTGCGTGATCTGCTGCAAAGCGACCTCTACCACGGCGCAATCAAGAATACCCGCAACATGCATCTGCATCCGCTCAACCTGTGCATCGGCGAGGCGCGAGCGGCGGAAAGCCTGGGCGCACTGATCTTCGAAAACAGCGAAGTACTGGAGATCATTCACGGCGCCACGCCGGGCGTGCGCACGGCTCACGGCCAGATCGACGCGAATCAAGTAATGCTCGCCGGCGACGTCTACCACAAGCTCGAACCGGGGCAGCTCAAGGGCAAGATTTTTCCGGCCATGGGCGGCATCGTCACCACTGCACCGCTTGGCGATCTGGCCAAGCAGATCAACCCGGAAGATCTGGCTGTCTACGACTGCCGCTTCGTCCTCGACTACTACCGCCTCACCGCCGATGGCCGTTTGTTGTTCGGTGGTGGCGCCAATTACAGCGGCAAGGACTCACGCGACATCGCCGCCGAGCTGCGCCCGTGCATCGAGCAAACCTTCCCGGCGCTCAAAGGCGTGCAGATCGATTACCAGTGGAGCTGCGCGATGGGCATCGTCATCAACCGCATCCCGCAACTGGGCAAGCTCTCGGACAACGTCTGGTATTGCCAGGGCTATTCGGGGCACGGCATCGCGACCACGCACATCATGGGCGAAATCATGAGCCGCGCGATCACCGGGCAGATGGAGCAGTTTGATACGTTTGCTCAATGCCAGCACATTCGTGTGCCGATGGGGGATTTGCTCGGCAATCCGTTGCTGGCTGCCGGGATGTGGTACTACCAGATGCTTGAGCGACTTCGCTAAGCCTGTGTTGATCCTGCTGACCCCATCGCTGGCAAGCCAGCTCCCACAGTGTCCGTGGCGTACCCAAATTTCATGTACACCGCAAAAACCTGTGGGAGCTGGCTTGCCAGCGATGAGGCCATCAGCCCCACTACAAAACTTCAATCCGCCAACTGCTCGACCACAATCCCCAACCGCCGATAATCCTCGACACTCCCCGACGCCACATGCCGCTCGGTAATCAGCGTATGCAGGCGAGTGCACGGCGCCACCACAAACGGCTCCACCGCCCCGAGTTTGTCCGCCGTGGTCACTGCAATCACCCGCGCGGCGCCGTCCAGCATCGCTTGCTTCACCGGCACTTCATCGAAATGCAAAGAGGTAATCCCTACCTCCGGATGTATCGCACACACGCCGGTAATCGCCAGATCCGCCCGGATCCCGGCCAGCAAACGCAGCGCCTCATGCCCACCCGCCGCCATCGTTCGCGGGTTCAACTGGCCGCCAGCGAGAATCACTTTCACGCCCTTGAACTCGGACAAGGCAATCGCCGTCATCGGTGAAGCGGTCACGGCCGTGATGCTGATATCTGCCCGCAACGAACGCGCGACCTGCAACGTGGTCGAGCCGGAATCGAACAGCACAATCTGCCCGTCTTCAATCTCCTGCGCCGCCCGTTGCGCCAGACGAATCTTCACCTCATCCGTCTCGTCCAGCCGCGTGAAGTAGTCCTTGCCGGAGTCCTTCGGACGCGGCAGCGCCCCGCCGTGCACGCGCTGCACCAGCCCGGCATTGTCCAGCTCAGCGAGATCGCGGCGGATGGTGTCTTCGGAGACTGCGAAGTGCTGGCTCAACTCGGAGGCCATGACCTTGCCGTCACGTTCGAGGAGCAAGAGGATTTTCTGCCGGCGCAGGGAGGGCAGTTCAGCCGCGGAGTGATCGTGCATGGTTATGCCTGTTTATGCTTGTAGTTGCAGGTTTTTGCGAGGTTAGCGAAAGCCAGGAGCAAACACAAACCGGCGGGGTATCAATCGTTTCGATCATTGGAATCGACAAGGCGAATTTTTTCTTTGCTTTCAACCTGTTCAGAATGGCCCCACTTCTAAAAGGCTCAGGATGAACACCTCATGAATCTCAATTTTGCGTTTGCGTGCATGATCGTCGTGTCGTTTGCGATTGCCCTGGGCCACGCCTAAGGCTCAGACCGACACCAACAGATGCTCACGCAGCCATTTGTGCGCCGGATCGCGATGCGAACGCTCGCCCCAGAACATCGCCATCTCGTAACCGGGCACTTCCAGCGGCGCGTCGACCACTTGCAAGGCCGGGTTGCCACGCACCAGGCGTGACGGCAGCATCGCCACCAGATCGGTGCTGGCCAACACCGACATCGCCATCAAAAAGTGCGGCACCGACAACACCACTTTGCGCATCAGCCCGACATCGGCCAGCGCCCGATCAGTCACCCCGAAAAAGCCCCCGCCCTCGCGCGACACTATCACGTGCTCCAATGCGCAGAATTGTTTGCGCGTGGGTGCAGACTGCAATCCCGGATGGCCGACTCGACCCGCCAGCACATAACGCTCGGTGAACAGCGGACGTCGATGCAGCTCCGGCGGCGCGTCTTCGCTAATGTGCAGCGCCAGATCGAACACGCCCTGCTCGGCCTGTTTGACCAAATGCGCCGGTGTCAGATCGACCACCGCCAGCCGCGTGCCCGGCGCCTGTTCGCGCAAACTGCTCAGCGCCGGCAACACCACCGTCGACTCGCCGTAATCGGTCGCGGCGATTTTCCAGGTGTGGGTCGCCAGCGCCGGGTCGAACGCACTGGCCGGCGCCACCGCCCTCTCCAACGCCTCCAGCGCTTCGCGCAACGGCTCACGCAGTTCATCGGCGCGCGCCGTCGGGCGCATGCCGCGTGGCCCGGGCAACAGCAGCGGATCGCCAAAGATGTCGCGCAACTTGGCCAAATGCACACTCACCGAAGGCTGTGACAGGTTCAGCCGCTGCGCCGCGCGGGTGACGTTGTGCTCCGACAGCAACACATCGAGGGTCAGCAGCAGATTGATATCCAGCCGTCTCAAATTATTCATGGCTATACCAGACATATCAGACATTCATTTCCAATATACCGGTTGAACGCCGATCCTGCAGTCACTCAGCTAACGGAGCTTCAACATGAACGTCTTACTCGTCTACGCACACCCGGAACCGACTTCCCTCAACGGCTCGCTGCGCGACTTCAGCGTCCAGCGTCTGCAAGCCGCCGGTCACACCGTGCAGGTCTCCGACCTCTACGCAATGAACTGGAAAGCCACCCTCGACGCCGACGACGCCCCGCAGCGCGATGCGAGCAAACCGTTCCACGCCTCCCTCGACTCGAAAACCGCATACGCCGAAGGCACTCAAGCCGCCGACATCGCTCGCGAGCAGGAAAAACTGTTGTGGGCGGATGCGCTGATCCTGCAGTTTCCGCTGTGGTGGTTCACCCTGCCGGCGATTCTCAAAGGCTGGGTTGATCGGGTGTACGCCTACGGTTTTGCCTACGGCGTCGGCGAGCATTCCGACAGCCGTTGGGGCGAGCGTTATGGCGAAGGAAAAATGAAAGGCAAACGGGCGATGTTGATGGTCACCACCGGTGGCTGGGAATCGCACTATGCGCCGCGCGGGATTAACGGGCCGATGGATGATTTGCTGTTTCCGATTCAGCACGGGATTTTGTACTACCCCGGTTTTGAAGTGGTGCCACCGTTTGTGGTGTATCGGACCAGTCGGATGGATGCGGCGCGGTATGCCGAGACTTGCGATGAGTTGGGGCGGCGGTTGGATGAGTTGTGGAGTGCGCGGCCGATTGGGTTTCGGCAGCAGAATGCCGGCGAATACGAAATCCCCGCTTTGACGTTGAAGAGCGATATCGCGCCAGATAGCGAAGGCTTCGACGCACACATCCGCTAGTGCCGCATCAACCACGTAGAGCAAAAGCCCCTCACCCTAACCCTCTCCCAGAGGGAGAGGGGACTGACCGAGGTGTTTGGAAGAGGTACGCCGACCTGAAACACCGAGTCGAACTCAGGTTTTGAAAGCTTCCCCGTGACGTGAGATACCCGAGTCGAACTCAGGTTTTGAATGACATGAAGATCGGCTCCCTTTCCCCCTCGCCCCCCTGGGGGAGAGGGCTGGGGTGAGGGGGATGGATCTAACTGACACACCGCAACATGCTGGCATCCGAGGCTCCAGTCAGGCCTCTTCACGCGCCCGCCGCACCTGCACCAACAACGCCGGCGCAAAGTGCAGCAACACCATCCGGCTCAAATGATGAGTCAGAATAAACACCACATTCAGCCCACCACCAAACGCGACAATCGCAATCGTCTCTATCGCCCCCGGCATATACGCCAGCCACAGTGACAGCGGATCACTGCCAAGCCACCGCGCCGCCACTTCAGCAAATACCGCTGCAACCACGATCATCAACCCGACCGAGACCAACGCGGTGCGCCCATGACGCCCCAGCTCCGCAACACCCAGCCCCTGAAACCTTGAACCGATCCGCACACCGAGAATCAGCGCCGCCAGATTCAAACTCCAGTCCGGCATATGAAAACCGTGCAGCCATCCCGATTTCACGAACACGGCAGTGATAATGATCGCCGTGAGCATGAACGGCGCCGGCACGCCAATCACCAGCAGCAAGCGCCCGAGCAGCACGCTCAACGCGATCACCGAAAGCGCGGTCAACGCCATGCCTGTGGTCAGTGGATCACCATCGGCAACCGCCACCGCAGCGGCTTGACCGGGAATCAGGAAACTCACCAGCACCGTGATCAGCAGCAAGCGCATTAGATGCACGATGATGACCTTGCTCGATGCCTTTTCCGACTCGAGTAAATCGAACACCGCCGCCAGCGCACCGGGATAAACCGCCAACAGCGCATCAGTGCGATTCCAGCCTGCACCGCGCGTCAGCCACCATCCGGCCAATGCGATCTGCACTGCCAGGCAAATCAGCAACACACCGAGGCTCGGCAACATCGTCGAGGCCGTCTCACTGTCCCACGCTTCGAACATCAGCCCGGTGGCGATGCCCAGCGTGACCTGGATGTAGCCCAGTCCATAAGGAGTTGCCGGCGCGATACCAGTTTTGCTGGCAAACAATGCGGTAACGATGATCGAACCCAGCAGCAGGCCATGGGGCACGCCTTCGAACTGCAACAGCGCGCCGAAACCGGCAGCAATCAACAAACACAGAATGGATTTCATAGTCGCCTTCCTGGCAAATAAACTGACCCGACATCGTCGAATTATCACCTGTCACTGTGGGAGCGAGCCTGCTCGCGAAAGCGTCATGCCAGTCGCAGATATGTAACTGACCTGACGCCTTCGCGAGCAGGCTCGCTCCCACAAAGAGGTCGTTTCTATTACATACGCAACCGTCCAATCGCCCGCCGATACTTCTCGATCCGCTCCAGATCCTCCCAACTCGGCGAAGCAATCCGCGACAAGTCGCTGTTCTCTTCCAGATCCGCCAGTTTTACCACCCGCCCAATCGGGTTCTGCGCGGCGCGGTCAACGAAGTCTTCATAGGATTCGCCCGGCACTTTGGTCACGGATTCGATAGCGCTCAAAACCTCCTCGCTGAAGCCTTCCTTGCGCAAGTCATCAAGGCTGACACCGCAATCCTCAACCACATCGTGCAGCACGGCGACGATGCGTTCTTCCAGGGTGCTCATGCGTAACATGACTTTCAGCGGATGCAGAATGTACGGCGCACCGCCCTTGTCGACCTGCCCGGCATGGGCCGTGGCGGCGATGGCGATAGCGCGTTCGAGGGTCTGGGTCATGAAAATCTCCGAGGTTTAAACACCGTAGCGGCCGCCGACATGGATATTGCGCTTGAGCCAGTTGCCGATCGCCTTCAGGCGACTGACTGGCTTCGCTGGCCCGCAATGACGCTGAAGAATCAGCGACACCAGTGAGGCCTGATCGGCTTTTGGATGGGCATCGATCAACTCGGCAACCCACGCGCAATCGGCCTTTTTCAAATGCTCACGCCACTCTCCCGGCCAGGCGTCCAGCTCATCCAGCGCCAACCACCGCGCACCGCCATGCTCCATATGCCCGCCGGACATTGACTGCTCGAAACAGAACGGTGTTTCTGGCTTTGCGGGGTCAATGTGAAACAGGTAGATGTCGTGGAATGGATGCTGCGAGGGGGGCGCGTTATTGCGGCTGCCGATTTCAATCATGGGCAATGTTCCAATCCTTGGGCGCTGAATGTTTCCGATTGTTTCGCAGTGTACGCCACGGGAGCAAATCAAAAACCCGATGGAACCTCCCTCCTCCGCACAATCTCGAAACTGTATCAGCGCCAAATCCTCGATCAGACACGGCGCCTTTGAAGAGGAAACCCCGATGAACATTCGATTCCTGCTTCTGCTCGCCACCTTCGCCGTCATCCCCACCTGCGTCATGGCCGAAGGCTGCGACGTCCAGACCCAATCCTCCAGCGCCTCAGTGCCAGCGGTGGAAACCCACAGCTGCTATGAATACGAAGGCATGCCGGTGAACTCAATCGACTGGTCATGCAGTAACGAAAGCAAAGACATGCTCAACAGCACCAAGAACAAGGTTGAACACTGCGCAGACCACTATCAGGCGACATGTATCGCCACGATCACTCAGGAATCCCTGGCCAACCCGCACTCCACCAGCAAAGACAAGAATGCCAAGGCGCTAAACATCCCCAACAACGCCCAAGTGACCACGTATTACTACGACGTGGAGCATTTGGCGCAGGCGCGGATTGATTGTGAGAATGGTGGCGGGCATTGGAAGGCGAAGTAATCGTTGGATATCTGTGTATGCGATAGGCAAAAGAAAAGCCCGGCTCAAAAGACCGGGCTCTTTTAGTGCGCGATATCCATTAACCACCGCCATTACCACCACTGCTGCTACCGGACGGTTGGCCCGCAGGGCTGGGTTTGGAGGCAGAAGGCACCGGCCCATTGTCGGTCTTGCCACCATCACCGCCCTTGGGGAGCGAGTCGGCATCTGGATCGGCATTGGTGGCTGGGGACGCCGGCTCACGAGTCTGGCTGGTGCCGTCGTTCGCTGTCGGTGTGGACGTTTCGCCGGCCGCGATCGCGTACAGCGAACTACCGGACAGAAACGCCGCGAGGGTAAACACCGCGATTTTATGGTTCAGCATGGTGGCTCTTCCTTTGCTGGGTGAGTTACAGCATTGGAAGACGGTGGGCGGCGAAGGTGCGGTGTGTCGGACGAATGGTTATCGCTCGGTAGATTCGCCGAATTTCGATATCTGAAAACTGCGCAGGAAAACACCCCATGTGGCGAGAGAGCTTGCTCCCGCCGGGATACAAAGCGGCCTTAAAATCGGACATAACTTTATTACCACTTCAGAACATTCACTTCCTGACTTCCGCTGTTCCTGTAAGACGCGTCTGAGTTTGAAAACCTCTGAACTTTTCCCTCTCCGTCTTGGGTTTATTTGACAGTTACTCTGCAGGCAAGACCAATCTTTTAATAAAGCAGAGCAGCCATGGCCAATCACAGTTACATGACTATCACCGGAAACCGACAAGGACTGATCTCCGGCGGATGTTCCGACACTAGCTCAATCGGCAACAAATGCCAGTTGGGCCACCTGGATGAAATCATGGTCCTGGCCTACTCACACAACATGACTGCTGGCAATAACGGCAGCGTGGGCGCCGACCGGGGCCAACACCTGCCAATCATGATCACCAAGAACATCGACAAATCCTCCCCTCTCTTGTCCGCCGCACTCCACGAACGCGAAGTGCTGGAATGCACTATCTTCTTCTACCGAACTTCACCGGCCGGTACTCAGGACAAATACTTTAAAATTCAAATCAATGGTGCAAAAGTCGCCCACATCAGTCTCCAGGTCCCTCACGCCATTCATTTGAATGACGCACAGCCACAGGAACTGGTGTCATTCACTTATCGCGAAATCAGTTGGACACATATTCAAGCGGGTACGTGCGGCTACAGCACGTGGGGGAATAATGATGAATGAGGACTCATGCGACATTAACGACGTTACCCGCACCGCGTCAGACTTGGTCGCTTTCGGCTGCCAGATCGGCGCCACGCAGTTGTACGACAGTTTCAGCCAGCTCAAGTTTGGCGAGATTGTGTCGTCTTATGCGAATGAGATTATCCGGGCGGTGGATGAAGGGGTTATTAGTGCGAAGCAAGGGTTGCAGGAACTGAGGGAGGAGTATGCAGAGCTTTCTGCCAAATCCATGTTTTATTTTCAGAATGGGGTGAGCATTGCTTCAGGAACCCTACAAATTCAGGCTGGCGCCTTAGCGATTGGAGCCACCCGAGGTAAAGCTGGCGTTACGGGCATTGCCTTAATCGGGCACGGCGTCAACAACATTTATGAGGGTGTGGGAAACATCTACAACGGCCCTGACAAACCAAGTGTCGTGGGTCCTATCAGGATGGGTTATCAGAAAGTTTTCGGCATCAGAAACGGTAATTTTACCTATTACACAGTAGATCTTTATCTGTCTATTCGAGGCATGATACATCTCGTCCGGAAGCCAGACTCAGTGCAACTTTTCAATAGAGACCCTATAAACTACGAACGGGCCCACAAGCAAATTGGAATACCAACCTTAGCATTCGAAGCTTTAACCGACAGCTTCACACTAAACTCAATTAAAGAATCAAGCCTTGAAAAGTAATCACACAACCAGTCCACTAACGGCGAGAGCGAAACGAACGCTGAAAAAAGCTTAAATAGCAAAACAACCCAAAAAATAACACGAACAGAAGAAACGCTATCACCCAGTACGAAACACCATTAAAAAAATCAAACCCCATCATAAAAGGAACAAAAGCAATGGCCAATACCATAGACAAAAAGATCAGTTCGATTAACACCCATCGTAAATTATAGTGCTTTTTTTCGATCATTTCCCCATCGAGCATATGGCGAAGCGATGGAACAGAAAAAATAAAACCATGCAAAGCAAATAGAACAAAAACAACAAAAAACACTACCCAGACCAGGTCCCCCTCAAGCTCAATAAACTGACCAATACAGTTTAAGACCATTACACTCCAGAAAAAGGAGGAAGCAAGAATTAGACAATAAACACGAAAAAAACACCGAAGATCCTTTAATTGCACAGTCCGCCCCCTCACATAGCTATCGCCTAAAAAATCAAGCTCTACGGACAATCAAAAACGACCTCCGATCAACCACCACGCAATGTAAACATGCCAGAAGAGCCATAACATCCTTAACCTCGCATGATCGCGCACTCATTCAGAACCTTCCTACAAATAAAAACCCTGCACCCTACAAAAATTTCATCCACGCAAAAAAAATCCGAAACCCAATAAAAGGTGTCGGATTTATTCGCAGCGTGCGCCTAATTTATACAGCGATCAGAAGTTAGCCGGCGTATTCGCACTAATAATCTCAGCCTCATCCGCCCCGATATTGCGGAACTTATGCGGCAGCGTCGTCGGAAAGTAATACCCATCCCCCGCATTCAACACGCTCACCGACCCATCCACGGTCAACTCCACCGTGCCACGGGTGACGAGCCCACACTCCTCACCTTCCGCATGCACAATCGGCTCTTCCCCGGAACTCGCGCCCGGTGCGTACTGCTCGCGCAGCAGACGCATCTGGCGACTGGGCACGGAGGCGCCGATCAGAAGCAGGCGCAGGCCGTGGCGGCCGAGGTCGGGTTGTTCGTTGGCGCGGAAGACGTATTGGTGTTCGCGCGGGGGTTGGTCGAAGGTGAAGAAGTCGGCCAAGGACATCGGGATGCCTTCGAGCAGCTTTTTCAGGGAGCTGACGGAGGGGCTGACGCGATTCTGTTCGATCAGGGAGATGGTGGCATTGGTCACGCCGCTACGCCGGGCCAGCTCGCGCTGGGAGAGTTTGTAGCTTTCGCGTACTAGTTTGAGTCGAGAACCCGTATCCATGACTGCCTTATGTGAGAAGTACTTAGGCTCTGCGCGAAAACTGCCTGCGCGACGATCATGCTGCGTTAAAAACAGGCTCGGAATGCTCATGTAGGGCCCTACACTCCGCTTCCTCGCCTGTTTTTGCCTTGCCTGATCGCCGCTCGGCGGTTCTCGCGCAGACCCACGGGTAATGGGGGTGGGTGGCGGGTGCCGCGCGAGGGGCGCGGATCACGTTGCTCCCGTGTCCCGGAACCGTGAAAGGCGGCTATTAAATCACGTTTGCCGGTGTTGCTCAGCAGGTTCGATGGACGGTGGGTGAAATGAACCTGCCGGTGGTAATTCTGGGCTGAATACAAAACCTGTGGGAGCTGGCTTGCCAGCGATTGGGTGGCACATTCAACATCCCTTTTGCTGAAAGACCGCTATCGCTGGCAAGCCAGCTCCCACAGGTTTTGTGGTGTTAGGAGAATAAAAACCGGCGGGGTCTTGGGGACCGCCGCCGGGGAGGTAACTTAGAGGCCGAAGCGGTCGCGCAGTGAGTAGTAGACGGCTCCCAGGGCGGTGAGTGGCGCCGAGAACGTGCGGCCGCCGATCATCGGCATGTGCGGCAACGAGGCGAACGCATCGAAACGTTCAGCGTCGCCACGGATCATTTCCGAGATCAGTTTGCCGGCCAGGTGCGAGCAGGTGACGCCGTGGCCGCTGTAGCCTTGCATGTAGTAGGCGTTCTTTTCGATGCGACCGAATTGCGGCATGCGGGACATGGTCAGCAGGAAGTTGCCGGTCCAGCGGTAGTCGATCTTGACGTCCTTGAGCTGCGGGAAGGTCTTGAGGATCTTCGGGCGGATCAGTTGTTCGATGTCGTCCGGTTCGCGTGCGCCGTAGACCACACCACCGCCGTACAGCAGACGGTTGTCGGCCGTCAGGCGGTAGTAATCCAGCAGGTAGTTGCAGTCTTCGACGCAGTAGTTGTTGGTGATCAGGCTGCGCGCCTGTTTCTCGGTCAAAGGTTCGGTGACGACGATCTGCGAGCCGCACGGCATGCTTTTCGCAGTTACGCGATTATCCAGACCTTGCGGCAGGTAGGCGTTGCCGGCGATCAGAAGGTACTTGGCGCGGACCTGGCCTTTGGCGGTGCGCACGACGTTGGGCTCGCCGTATTTGATTTCCACGGCAGCCGACTGCTCGTAGATTTTGCCACCCAAACGCGTAATCGCCGCTGCTTCGCCGAGGGCCAGGTTCAGAGGGTGAACGTGACCACCCTGCATGTCCAGCAGACCGCCGACGTAAGCATCGGAACCGACTTCGCGACGAATGTCAGCCGCGTCGAGCATCTTCAGATTGCGGTTGCCATAACGTTCCCAGCCGCGCTTCTGCTCAGCCAGGCCGTTGAGTTGCTTTTTGTTCATCGCTGCGAAGATACCGCCCGGGCGGTAGTCGCATTGGATGTCGTATTCCTTGATGCGCGACCGGATGATGTCGGCGCCTTCGAAGATCATGCTGCCGAGAATTTCTGCAGTCTTGTCGCCATAGCGCTCTTCGATCACGTCGACGTCACGGCTGTAGGAGTTGACCAGTTGACCGCCATTGCGACCGCTGGCGCCGTAGCCAACTTTCGCCGCTTCCAGCACCGTCACTTTGTAGCCGGCTTCGGTGAGGAACAGCGCCGAGGACAGGCCGGTGTAACCGGCGCCGATAATGCAGACATCGCACTCGACCGACTCTTCCAGAACCGGAAAGTCGATGACTTCATTGCGAGTGGCGGCGTAGTAGCTGTTTACGTGTTGCTGTTTCATACGTTTCTCCGAGGGCCGCCAATAGAGGGCGACCACCGCTGTAATAGAGTCAGAGCTTGATCCAGGTCGCTTTCAGCTCGGTGTACTTGTCGAACGCGTGCAGCGATTTGTCGCGACCGTTGCCCGACTGTTTGAAGCCACCGAACGGTGCGGTCATGTCGCCGCCGTCGTACTGGTTGACCCAGACGCTGCCGGCACGCAGACCACGGGCGAAGGTGTGCGCCTTGCTCAGGTTGCTGGTCCAGACGCCGGCGGCGAGGCCGAAGATGCTGTCGTTGGCGATCTGCAGGGCTTCTTCCGCAGTGTCGAAGGTGATCAGCGACAGCACTGGGCCAAAAATTTCTTCCTGGGCGATGGTCATTGCGTTGGTCACGCCGTCGAACAGCGCCGGTTGCACATACAGGCCACCGGTTTCTTCGAGGGTGCGTTGGCCGCCGGCAATCAGCTCGGCGCCCTGCTCGCGACCGATGCTGATGTAGCGCAGCACGTTGTCGAGTTGACGCTGATCGACCACGGCGCCGACGGTGGTGGCTGGATCGAGTGAATGACCCGGTTTCCACGCTTGCAGCGCTTCCACCAGCAGCGGAATGAATTGTTCACGGATCGAACGCTCGACCAGCAAACGCGAACCGGCGGTGCACACTTCGCCCTGGTTGAAGGCAATGGCGCCGGCCGCTGCTTGTGCTGCCGCGCGCAAGTCCGGTGCGTCGGCAAACACCACGTTCGGGCTCTTGCCCCCTGCTTCGAGCCAGACGCGTTTCATGTTGCTAAGGCCTGCATAAATCATCAGTTGCTTGGCAATCGCCGTGGAGCCGGTGAAGGCCAGCACGTCAACGTCCATGTGCAACGCCAGCGCCTTGCCGACGGTGTGACCGAAGCCTGGCAGCACGTTGAACACGCCTTTCGGAATGCCGGCATCCAGCGCCAGTTGGGCGATGCGGATCGCGGTCAGCGGCGATTTTTCCGAAGGTTTGAGAATGAACGAGTTGCCCGCTGCCAGTGCTGGGGCGAATTTCCAGCTGGCCATGATCAGCGGAAAATTCCACGGCACGATGGCCGCAACGACGCCCGACGGCTCGCGAGTGACGAGACCGAGTTGATCGTGCGGGGTGGCGGCGACTTCGTCGTAGATCTTGTCGATGGCTTCGGCGCTCCAGCGGATCGCGTTGGCGGTCGCCGGGATGTCGATGCTCATCGAGTCGCTGATCGGTTTACCCATGTCGAGGGTTTCCAGCAGCGCCAGTTCTTCCTGGTTCTGCAGGATCAGATCGGCGAAGCGGATCAGAATGCGCTTGCGCTCGGCCGGGGCTTTTTTCGCCCAGATGCCGGATTCGAAAGACTGGCGCGCGGCTTCAACGGCGAGGTTGGCGTCGGCTTCATCGGTACTGGCCACGGAGGCGAGGAAACGGCCGTCGACGGGGCTCAGGCATTCGAAGGTGTCGCCACTGATGGCCGGGCGGTATTCACCGTTGATGAACGCGCGGGCTTCGATGGTCAGGGACTGGAAGCGTTGTTCCCAGTCGTTGCGGGTCGTTGTCATTGTTGTGGCTCGACAAGGGGGGATTGGGGGTGTTGTCTGGCTGCGATGTCTGGCTTGGGATGGCTGCCCTCACCCTAGCCCTCTCCCGGGGGGAGAGGGGACCGACCGAAGTGTCTCGGGAGATGCACCGACCTGAATGACCGAGTCGAATTTGGATTCGGCAAAAAACGTTCAGGTCGGCGGATTGCCCGAGCATCCCCGGATCAGTCCCCTCTCCCTTTGGGAGAGGGTTAGGGTGAGGGGCTTTTGGCTTTTGGGGGCCTCAGCCAATCACACCGTATGCAGATACCAGTTGTACTCAAGGTCAGAAATCGAGTTCTCGAACTCGGCCAGCTCGCTTTCCTTGCACGCGACAAACACGTCGATGTACATCGGGTCGATGTAGCGAGCCATGACTTCGCTGTCGTCCAGCTCGCGCAGTGCGTCGCGCAGGTTGTTCGGCAGGCTCTGTTCGTTCTGCTCGTAGCTGTTGCCTTCCACCGGGGCGCCCGGCTCGATTTGATTGGTCAGACCGTGGTGAATACCGGCCAGCACCGAAGCCATCAGCAGGTACGGGTTGGCGTCAGCGCCAGCCACGCGATGCTCGATACGCACAGCATCGGCCGAACCGGTTGGCACGCGGACCGCAACGGTGCGGTTGTCGATGCCCCAGCTCGGCGAGTTCGGTACGTAGAACTGCGCGCCGAAGCGGCGGTACGAGTTGACGTTCGGGCAGAGGAACGCCATTTGCGCAGGCAGGGTCTCCAGCACACCGCCGATCGCGTGACGCAGTGCGGCGTTCTGCTCGGGATCCTCGCTGGCGAAGATGTTGTTGCCTTCTTTGTCCAGGATCGAAATGTGCACGTGCAAACCGTTGCCCGCCTGGCCCGGGTACGGCTTGGCCATGAAGGTGGTGTCCATCTCGTGGTCATAGGCGATGTTCTTCACCAGACGCTTGAGCAGGACGGCGTAGTCGCACGCCTTGATCGGGTCGGAGACGTGATGCAGGTTGACTTCGAACTGCGCCGGGGCGCTTTCCTTGACGATCGCGTCAGCCGGGATGCCCTGCTCTTTCGCGCCTTCGAGGATGTCTTGCAGGCAGTCGACGTATTCGTCGAGGTCGTCGATCAGGTACACCTGAGTCGATACCGGTCGCTTGCCGGACACCGGCGAACGTGGCGATTGCGGACGACCGTTCACGTTGTCCTGATCGATCAGATAGAACTCGAGTTCGAACGCCGCGCAGATGGTCAGCCCGAGGTCGTCGAATTTGCGCACGACGTTGGCCAGCACTTCACGCGGGTCAGCGAAGAATGGCTGGCCTTCGATCTCGTGCATGGTCATCAAGAGTTGTGCAGTTGGGCGTTTCTGCCACGGCTCGATGCTCAGGGTGCCGGGGATCGGGTAGCAAATGCGGTCAGCGTCGCCGATGTCCAGACCCAGGCCGGTGCTTTCCACCGTGGAGCCATTGATGTCGAGGGCGAAAAGCGAGGCCGGCAGGTTGATGCCTTTCTCGTAAACCTTATGAAGACTGGTGCGTTCGATGCGCTTGCCGCGCACCACACCGTTCATATCCGCAATCAGAAGGTCGACGTACAAAACCTCAGGATATTTCTTAAGGAATGCGTTTGCTTCGTTGAGTTGAACGGTACGCAGAGGGACCGACATGATGCACCTATTTAGCTGTTAATTATTATGTTCACTGCTGTTTCGCCGAGCCAGTCAACCCGAACGGCAAAGTGAAGTCAATAGCGAACAGATGACCGCCAAAGGTTTATTTTTCGGGCTTTTTTTAACACTCGCGTGCCAATACAGGCGCCAAAGCCCCGAGAACCATGAAGATAGGATGAACGGCGTTTAGAATTTTTTACATGGCAGTTGTTAATTAAAATCAACGAGGCTAAGCTCCGGAAAAGCTCGTTCAAGTGTCAAACTTCGAGGTGAATAAAAATGGCATTCAAGCCATTGATCGGCGTTACAGCGTGCGTCAAACAGATTGGCCTGCACCCCTATCACATCAGCGGCGACAAGTACTTACGTGCTGTCAGCGTTGGCGCTAACGGGTTGCCAGTGGTCATTCCTTCTCTTGGCAACCTGACCGAAATCGAAGACCTGCTCGGTCAACTCGACGGTCTGTTGCTGACCGGCTCACCCTCGAACGTGGAACCCTTCCACTATCAAGGTCCGGCCAGCGAACCCGGCACGGATCACGATCCGGCGCGGGACGCCACTACCCTTCCTTTATTGCGTGCAGCCATCGCGGCGGGCGTTCCGGTCCTCGGCATTTGCCGTGGCTTCCAGGAAATGAACGTGGCGTTCGGCGGCAGCCTGCACCAGAAGGTGCATGAGTTGCCGGGCATGCTCGATCACCGCGAAGCCGACAGCCCGGACGTGGCCGTGCAATACGCACCGGCCCATGCGGTGACCGTGCTCGCTGGCGGCGTGTTCGAAGCGCTGGAGCTGCCGGGCGAGTTCCAGGTCAACTCGATTCACAGCCAGGGCATCGACCGCCTCGCCCCCGGCCTGCGTGCTGAAGCCGTGGCGCCGGACGGTTTGATCGAGGCGATCTCGGTCGAGCACAGCCCGACCTTCGCCCTCGGCGTGCAATGGCACCCGGAATGGCAAGTGCTCGACAACCCGAATTACCTGAAGATTTTCCAGGCATTCGGTGCGGCTTGCCGGCAGCGGGCGGCGCGGCGCAATAAACGCTGACTCACTATAAGAATCCATAACGATTTACTGCCCCCTCGGAGGTCGGGTGTGCCTGCGCACATCCGCCCTTCGTGAACAACACCCGTAATAACAACAAGTACGACCCAGGCAGCCAGGATGGCGGCGCCGACCAAGCCGGATCGGTAAGTGCAATACCTGTCAGAACAATGCAAAACCCTGTGGGAGCTGGCTTGCCAGCGATGAGGCCGTCACCTTCAACATCAAGGGTGACTGCCCCACCGCCATCGCTGGCAAGCCAGCTCCCACAGGATATTGCGGCGATTCGACCGGGGCAGCGCTTACAGGCTTGCAATCCACTTAAGCCCGGCCACATTGGCCAGGCGAACGAAACCTGTTGGGAGTTTCACATGGCAAACGCCTCCAGCACTTACAGGAAGGCACTTGAAGGTCATCAGCAACCGAAAAAGGTGCTGGTGAAAGTCGATCGTGTCACCAAGAAGTTCGACGAAACCGTGGCAGTGGACGATGTGTCCCTGGAGATCCATCAGGGCGAAATCTTCGCCCTGCTCGGTGGCTCCGGTTCGGGCAAATCGACCCTGCTGCGCATGCTCGCCGGTTTCGAGCGCCCGACCGAAGGGCGGATTCTGCTCGACGGCGTGGACATCACCGACATGCCGCCGTACGAGCGGCCGATCAACATGATGTTCCAGTCCTACGCGCTGTTCCCACACATGACCGTTGCGCAGAACATCGCCTTCGGCCTCAAGCAAGACCGTTTGCCTGCCAGCGAAATCGACGCCCGTGTCGATGAAATGCTGCGCCTGGTGCACATGACCCAATACGCCAAACGCCGCCCGCACCAGTTGTCCGGCGGCCAGCGTCAGCGCGTCGCCCTCGCCCGCTCGCTGGCCAAACGTCCGAAGCTGCTACTGCTCGACGAACCGATGGGCGCGCTGGATAAAAAGCTGCGTTCGCAGATGCAACTGGAGCTGGTACAGATCATCGAACGCGTTGGCGTGACCTGCGTGATGGTGACTCACGACCAGGAAGAAGCCATGACCATGGCCGAGCGCATCGCGATCATGCACCTGGGCTGGATCGCCCAGATCGGCAGCCCGGTCGACATCTACGAAGCCCCGGTCAGCCGCATGGTTTGCGAATTCATCGGCAACGTGAACGCCTTTGACGGCACCGTGGTGGAAGACCTTGAAGGTCACGCGATCATCCACAGCCCGGACCTCGAACAGAAGATTTACGTCGGTCACGGCGTCAGCACTTCGGTGCAGGACAAGTCGGTCACCTACGCGATCCGTCCGGAAAAAATGCTTGTCAGCACGACCAAGCCGGAATTCCGCTACAACTGGTCCGAAGGCAAGGTGCATGACATCGCCTACCTCGGCGGCCACTCGGTGTTCTACGTCGAATTGCCCGGCGGCAAAATCGTCCAGTCGTTCATGGCCAACGCCGAACGCCGTGGCGCGCGTCCGACCTGGGACGACAAGGTCTACGTGTGGTGGGAAGACGACAGCGGCGTGGTACTGCGCTCATGAGAACCTTCAATCAGCAATTCCTGCGCCTGGTGCCCAGCGGACGAAAACTGGTGATCGGCATTCCGTTCATCTGGCTGTTCCTGTTCTTCATGCTGCCGTTTTTCCTGGTGATGAAAATCAGCTTCTCGGAAGCTGCGCTGGCGATCCCGCCGTACTCGGAGATCTACACCTACGCCGAACAGAAATTCCAGCTGCTGCTGAACATCGGCAACTACACCCTGCTCGGCGAAGACGAGCTGTATCTGTCGGCCTACCTCGGTTCGCTGAAAGTCGCGGCGCTGAGCACGCTGATGTGTCTGCTGATCGGTTTTCCGATGGCCTACGCAATCACCAAGACCGGCAAGGAAACGCAAAACGTCCTGCTGCTGTTGATCATGATGCCGACCTGGACCGCGATCCTGATCCGCGTTTATGCGTGGATGGGCATCCTCAGCAACAACGGTCTGCTCAACGCGTTTCTGATGTGGACGGGGCTGACCGATCACCCGATCGAGATCCTCAACACCAACACGGCTGTGTATATCGGTGTGGTTTACGCCTACCTGCCGTTCATGGTCTTGCCGCTGTACGCCAACCTCGTCAAGCATGACGGCAGTCTGCTGGAGGCCGCGCAGGATCTGGGTTCGAGCAACTTCAACAACTTCTGGAAAATCACCGTGCCGCTGGCCAAGAACGGCATTATCGCTGGCTGCATGCTGGTGTTCATTCCGGTGGTCGGTGAGTTCGTGATTCCTGAACTGCTGGGTGGCCCGGAGACGCTGATGATCGGTCGCGTGCTGTGGCAAGAGTTCTTCAATAACCGCGACTGGCCGGTGGCGTCTGCGCTGGCGGTGGTGATGCTGTTGATCCTGATTGTGCCGATTCTGCTGTTCAACCGCAGCCAGGCCAAAGAGATGGAGGCACGGGGATGAAACGCTTCGGTTTTTCCAAGTTCATGCTGATCTTCGGTCTGATGTTCATTTATCTGCCGATGCTGATTCTGGTGATCTACTCGTTCAACGCATCCAAACTGGTGACGGTGTGGGGCGGCTGGTCGGTGAAGTGGTACGTCGGCCTGCTCGACAACACGCAACTGATGGGCTCGGTGGTGCGCTCGCTGGAAATCGCCTGCTACACCGCGATTGCCGCTGTAGCGCTGGGCACCCTCGCCGCTTTTGTGCTGACTCGAGTGACGCGTTTCAAGGGGCGCACGCTGTTTGGCGGTCTGGTCACTGCGCCGTTGGTGATGCCTGAGGTGATCACCGGTCTGTCGCTGTTGCTGCTGTTCGTGGCGATGGCGCAGTTGATCGGCTGGCCGCAGGAGCGTGGCATCGTCACGATCTGGATCGCCCACACCACGTTTTGTGCAGCCTATGTGGCGGTGGTAGTCTCCGCCCGCCTGCGCGAGCTGGACCTGTCGATCGAAGAAGCGGCGATGGATCTCGGGGCGAAGCCGTTCAAGGTGTTTTTCCTGATCACCATTCCGATGATCGCCCCTTCGCTGGCAGCGGGCGGCATGATGTCGTTCGCCCTGTCGCTGGATGACCTGGTGTTGGCCAGCTTCGTGTCCGGCCCGGGTTCGACGACCCTGCCGATGGAAGTGTTCTCGGCGGTGCGTCTGGGTGTGAAGCCTGAGATCAACGCCGTGGCGAGTCTGATTCTGCTGGCGGTGTCGCTGGTGACCTTCCTGGTCTGGTACTTCGGCCGCAAGGCAGAAGCCAACCGCAAACGTGCGATTCAGGAAGCGATGGATCAGACCGCGAATGAGTCATGGCAGCAGCCGCAACAAGCCGCCACCGCATAACCCTGTAGGAGCTGCTGCACGCTGCGATCTTTTGATCTTGATGTGAATGAGCAAAAGATCGCAGCCTCGTTTCACTCGACAGCTCCTACACAAATGTAGTCAGCCCCTCGGTCAGTCCCCTCTCCCTCGGGAGAGGGTCAGGGTGAGGGGGCTTTGCGTAATATGAATAAGAAGAATGGAGTTGTACCGATGAAAATGTTTGGCAGGACTCTGCTGACACTGTCCTTAATGGGCGCAATGGTCATGGGCGCCCAGGCCAACGACAAGGTGCTGCGTGTTTACAACTGGTCCGATTACATCGCGCCGGACACCGTCAAGAAGTTCGAAGACGAGACCGGCATCCGCGTGACCTACGACGTTTTCGACAGCAACGAAACCCTTGAGGCGCGTTTGCTGGCGGGCAAATCCGGCTACGACCTGGTCGTGCCGTCGAACAGTTTCCTGGCCAAGCAGATCAAGGCTGGCGTCTATCAGACGCTGGACAAATCGAAGCTGCCGAACTGGAAGAACCTCAACCCGGTGCTGCTGAAAAACGCCGCCGCCAGTGATCCGGACAATGCCCACGCGTTCCCGTACATGTGGGGCTCGATCGGCATCGGCTTCAACCCGGCGAAGGTCAAGGAAGTGCTCGGCGCCAACGCCCCGACCAATTCCTGGGACTTGCTGTTCAAGCCGGAGAACGCTGAAAAGCTGAAAGCCTGCGGTATCAGTTTCCTCGACTCGCCGACCGAAATGATCCCGGCCGCCCTGCACTATCTGGGCTATCCGGTGAACGACAAGGACACCGCGCACATCAAGGAAGCCGAGGCGCTGTTCATGAAGATCCGCCCGAACGTGGCGTACTTCCATTCCTCGAAATACATCTCGGATCTGGCCAACGGCAACATCTGCGTGGCGGTCGGTTACTCCGGTGACGTGCTGCAGGCCAAGGCTCGCGCGGTCGAATCAGGCAACAACGTGGTCATCGACTACAGCATTCCCAAGGAAGGCGCCGGCAGCTTCTACGACATGGTCGCCATCCCGCGCGATGCGGCGAACGTCGATAACGCCTACCTGTTCATGGACTTTCTGATGCGTCCGGACATCATTGCCGAGATCACCAACAGCAACGGCTACAGCAATGCCAACGCGGCGGCCACGCCACTGGTGGATGAAGCGATCCGCAACGATCCTGGCTCGTATCCTTCGCAAGCGGTGATGGCGACGCTGTATGCGGTGCCGGATCAGCCGATTGCCACCCAACGGATCATGACCCGTGGCTGGACCCGGGTGAAACTCGGTAAGTGAGCCGATGATCGTTCCCACGCTCCGCGTGGGAACGCAGTCCGGGACGCTCTGCGTCCCAAAGCGTGACGCGGAGCGTCACAAGAGGCATTCCCACGCAGAGCGTGGGAACGATCAGTGTAAAAATTTCCCGTTCACGCAGCGCCTTACCACCGCTGCACCCTGCTATGAACGGCCTCACCTGGCTCCCTCGGCTCAGGTGAATTCTCAGGCGCCCTCGGGCGCCTTTTTTTGTGCGCTCAAATCAGCGACCAATCTTGCAGAACCCGATAGCGGCCCTTGTGCGATTCGAACAAGGCAAAGCGTTCGGCGCGCAGGTAAAACTCCGGCGGCGCAGCGGATTCCGGTTCCGGCGCCCGGTAATCGCGGGCCAACGTCAGATGCGGGCGAAACTCGCGGGGTGTCTCTTCAAAGCCGAACGGCAACATCGCCTGCTCCAGCGCGTATACCAATCGCAGCAACGCCTGCGGAGCCTGGTCCGGCGCCAGTGACAACACCCCGGCGCGATGCCAGACCTGCAAGCGATCCAGCGAAATTTTCAATGGCTCACCCGGCGTACGCACTTGCCCGGCGGCCTCGCAGACTTCATTGATCTGCGCCAATGGCACAGCGCCAAGAAACAACAGCGTCAGGTGGAAATTGTCCGTCGGCACCGGCTTACCGGTTCGCAACCCCAACTCCCCGCGCCACTGAGCGATCGCCTTGCGTTGCGCCGGCGGGCAATCGAGGGCGAAAAACAGTCGCTTCGCTTCATCGGTCATGGCCCTGGTCCCCTGTCCATCGTTATTCGCTGGATTCTACACAGCCTGATCAGACGACTGGTGACAGGAAGCTATAGTTCAAGGATTGCCATCAACTGGAGGCCGCCATGCGCGAGATCCTCAGCAAAGAACCTTGGTGGGCCCGACCGCCGCAACCCGGGCAGGATGAGAAGGAACTGGAATGGGGCTGGCTGGTGCATTACAGCGAGGGTGAGCCGCGCTTCGAATTTGTCCGCGAACGGCCCACGGACGAACAGATTCGCGAGCGTAAAAGCTGCCGCATCACCCCAACTACCGAGTAAGCACAAACCCTGTGGGCGCTAGCCCTGCCAGCGATTGCGGTGCATCAACCGATGCAGTGTTGGATGTGTTGACGCCATCGCTGGCAAGCCAGCTCCCACAGGTTTCTCGAGTGCTTGCGGTATCTGTGTCCCGCTACAAATACCTGTGGGAGCTGGCTTGCCAGCGATGGCGGTGGGTCAGTCAATAATGTTGTTGAAATTGCCTAAGCCATCGCGAGCAGGCGAAGGCCTATAAGGGATTTGCGGCGGCTTCAGGGCTCAAGGATGTTCTTGAAGCCGCCAAAGATCATCCGTTGGCCGTCAAACCCCATCGGGTTGACGTCCGGCTGCATGCGCGGGTCGTCCATCATTTTGGCCATGCCCGTATCGCGGGTGGCTTTGTCTGGCCAGATCAGCCAGCCGGACGACACCGTCTCGTCTTCCTTGAGTTTGACCGCCATGGGGAATGAAGTGACCTTGCCATCCGGTACGTCATCGCCCCAGCACTGGACCACGTCCTGCGCACCGTATTCCCTGAACAGTTTCGCCGCGATTGCGCAGTGTTTCTTGTACTGCTCAAGGTTGGCAGTCGGCACCGGCGCCACAAAAATATCGATGTAAGCCATGATCACTCTCCTTGCACGTTGGGTTCGATCTGCTGGTTAGTCGATTGCGGAGGCTGCCAATCGACAGGATTCACGCCCAAGCCGACCGACGGCTCATTGCCCCCACCCAGATTGCGCTCGACCTGCCCGGCCATGTGCAGCGTGCCGGCCATGACGCCGGTGGTCGGGTTTTGCACCAGTTTCATCCAGGCCTTGTCGAAGGTGCTGCCCAGGCTGCTGCGGATCAGCGCTTCGCTGTCGGGGCGGTCATTGGCCTGAATGATCGCGCGAATGCCCGCCACACCCACTGAAATCAATCCGCCGGCCAGTTTCCCTGCAGCAGCGGCGACCGCACTGGCAGCGCCACGCGGGGCCATTTCCGCTTCCATCCGTTGACTGGCGCGCTTGGCCACCGGCGCCATGCCGGCATCGGTCGAGGCTATGCCTTTGGCGCCGCCTTCGGTATGGATCTTGTCGATCAACGCGGCGTAGGCCGGCAAGGTGTTCAGCGGCTCGGTACTGATGACCTTAAACAGCGAAGCATCCCGCGCCGGTGGCGGGCCGAGCGCGATGGCGGGGATTTTCTGCAAACGCCCGTTGAGCTGACCAATGGGCACACTATGCCGCTGGGCGATGAGCGGCATTTGCTGCGCCATCAACTGCGCATAGAACGCCGTGGCCTGGCCGAGAATCGCGTCCGGATCGATCTCCACCGCCACCGGCGCCAACACCCTTTCCTGATATTGCTCAAGCAGATACGCCGCCAACCGCTTGGCCGAGGCGTCTTGCTCACCGCCAGCATTGATCGTGTACCAACTGACCTTCATCGACAGCCATTCCTGGGTCCAGTAGCTGCTGAACCACGGAATGAAATTTTCTTCAGTTTGCTGATAGACGCGAGTACGCCAATGTTCCATCGAACCACGGGCGAATACCTTTACTTGCTCGGTGGACTGCTGCGAAGCGCTGACGATTTCGCGGTCGATCTGCTGCCAGGTCTGCGGCGAGACAAACACCGCTTGCGGCACTGCCACCGGCGCTCGCGCCGAAGTGGCGCAGCCGGCCAGCAACAACAGTGCGGCGACGAGCAGCGCACGCGGGTTCACGGTTGAGATTTCCTTTAAATGGGCGGAAGCAGATTTGAGTATAGGTGGGTCAATTGAGCCTGATGTTGGATGTACCGGCCTCATCGCTGGCAAACCAGCTCCCAGAAGGATTTCCAGCGGCCGCAGATTTTGTGATCACCTCATAACCTGTGGGAGCTGGCTTGCCAGCGATGAGGCCATCAGCAGCACCACAAAAACCCCAACCATCACTGCCATCGATATTCACCATCGCCACGATTGCCTTCCGCCCACCGCCCATCAAAGGCACGATTAAGCCATCCGAAACACAACGAGGAGTTCACAGCATGATTCACACCCACGTCACACTCTCCGTAAGTTTCCCGGTGTTCGGCAACAACTATTACGACCAGCACGTCGTATCACACAAGGCTCAGGCACTGGTGTTCAACGAAGATTTCGAAGATCTGCTGATGCCCGCCGCCACCAATCACTTCAGCAACGAAGTGGTCGGCATCAACGATCAGTTCCGTTTTCTGAGCGACATTCTCGCCACCCATTTGCTGGACATCGAGGCCTCCGTGCCTGCGCGATCCAGCGTCCGGGCGAGCGCTCACTTTTCTTAGGCAACAGCGCTAAACAAAGAGGGCGTCCCATCGCGGGACGCCCTCTTGCGTTCAATCAGTCATCATCGCGATCACGGTAGTAGCGACGGCCATCGCGGCGATCATCGCGGTCATCCCAGCGCCGATCATGGTCGTAATTGCGGCCATGGTCGCGGTCGTAATGCCGGCCATGGCGGTGGTCATCATCAAAATCCGCCACACAGCCACCGAGCATTACGGCGGCGGTCACGGTCAGCAGCATCGTTGTAGCGCGCTTCATTCAACACTTCCCTAAAACCAAGGTCTTGACGACGGAGTCGGCGACGCTGCCCACGCCTTCAGGACGCGGTGCGCGCAGCCGCAGATACGACCGGGCAAAACGCCGTTGATTCAGTGGCCACTATCGACCGTTTGTCGCCCTGTCCGCGCCGTCCGAACGGCGGCGAAATGCCACCTATACTCCTTGCAATCAAGCCCGACGCAATGGATCTGCGCCCTCAATAACAACAAGCAGAGGTGGACCATGGTCTGGCAGCAAATCTACGACCCGTTCGGCAACCCGGTGATCTCTACGCTCATGGCCGCCGTACCGGTGGTGGTGATGCTCGCGGCGCTGGCGTTCTTCCACGTCAAGGCGCATCTGGCGGCGCTGCTGGCGCTGGCTTCCGCCCTGCTCATCTCGATTTTTGCCTTCGGCATGCCGGCGAGCATGGCTGGCTCTGCGGCGTTGTTCGGCGCGGCGAATGGCTTGTTGCCGATCGGCTGGATCGTCCTCAACATCATCTTTCTGCATCGCCTGACCACCGAGAACGGCTCGTTCAAAGTGCTGCAGGATTCCCTTGCGCGTATCACCGATGACCGACGCTTGCAGTTGCTGCTGATCGCGTTCTGCTTCGGTGCGTTTTTCGAAGGCGCGGCGGGGTTCGGTACGCCGGTGGCGGTGACCGGGGCAATTCTGATCGGTCTAGGTTTTTCGCCGCTGGCCGCGTCAGGCCTGGCGCTGATCGCCAACACCGCGCCCGTGGCTTTCGGCGCATTGGGCACACCGATCATCACCCTGGCCAAAGTCACCGGGCTGGATGAAATGGAGTTGTCGATGATGGTCGGTCGGCAGTTGCCCTTCTTCTCGGTGCTGGTGCCGTTCTGGCTGATCTGGGCCTTCGCCGGGTGGCGCAAGATGCTCGAGATCTGGCCGGCGATTCTGGTGGCCGGGGTGAGTTTCGCCGTGCCGCAGTTCCTGGTATCGAACTACCACGGACCGATGCTGGTGGACGTCATCGCCGCGCTGATTTCCATGGCTTCTCTGACGCTGTTTCTGAAGGTGTGGAAACCGGCGACCATTCACACCTCGGCAGCGCTTTCAGGACGGGTCGACAACTCCAGGGTCGAAGAAGAAAAAGTCACTGCCAGCGCCGCGTTCAGTGATCAGGCGCGTCCGGCGGTGATGCGTGCATGGATGCCGTGGATCATCCTCACCGTGTTCGTGTTTGCCTGGGGCACTCAGGGCTTCAAGAACATCTTCGATGTGCGCCCGGCGATGGATCCGGTCACGCACTCGGCCAAGCTCGACCCCACGGGCAAACCACTGAATGAAGCCAATCCGATTTTTGCGCCTGCGGTGACCTTCACCACCCTGCACCTGCAGATTGAAAAAGTGCCGCCGGTGGTGGCCGCGCCGAAAGCCGAGGAAGCGGTGTACAAATTCACCTGGTTCACCGCCACCGGCAGCGGGATTTTGCTGGCGGCGATCGTCGGTGGTTTGCTGATGGGCTATTCGATCCCGCAACTGATCAAGCAGTACCTGCGTACGTTGTGGGTGGTGCGGTTTTCGTTGATCACCATTGCGGCGATGCTCGCGCTGGGGTTTCTCACGCGCTATTCAGGGCTCGACGCGACCATGGGTCTGGCGTTTGCGGCGACGGGGATTTTCTATCCGATGTTCGGCACTTTGCTCGGTTGGCTGGGTGTGGCGTTGACTGGTTCGGATACCGCGTCGAACGTGCTGTTTGGCGGCTTGCAGCGGGTCACCTCGGAACAGCTCGGGATCAGCCCGGTCTTGATGGCGGCGGCGAACAGTTCCGGCGGGGTGATGGGTAAAATGGTCGACGCGCAATCGATCGTGGTCGCCTCTACCGCGACACGTTGGTATGGGCATGAGGGGGAGATTCTGCGCTACGTGTTCTTCCACTCGATCGTGCTGGCGATCCTGGTCGGCGGGCTGGTGACGTTGCAGGCGTATGTGGCGCCGTTTACTTCGATGGTGGTGGGCGGGCATTGAGGCTGGATGGTCTGGCCCCATCGCTGGCAAGCCGCCTCCCACAGGGACTCATGCTGTAAACGCGATTTCATTCACACCATGGAAACCTGTGGGAACTGGCTTGCCAGCGATGAGGCCCTGTCATTCAGCACTCATGTTGACCGACTAGACGCCATCGCGAGCAGGCGAAGGCCTACAGGGTTCCGTGTCGTATAAAAGATTAATGAGCCACACGCATAACTCTATAGCGAAAATCCGACAAAACCTTTTCCTCTCTCCAGCAGTCACTCCTTAACGAGACCGGCGATGACGCTGGCTGCCCGCTTGGGCCATCCATGACCCTGCTGCCCTGATGAAGAGAGAAAAGGAATCGAACCATGACGATTTCCCGACGCAGATTTCTGATCCTCGGCGCCGTCACTGCGACGGCGTTCGCAATGCCGCCGTTTATCAGCCTCAAGGCCTACGCCGCCAATCTGGAGAAACCGGCCATGAGTAGAGTGACCATCAACGTCAACGGCAAGCCGCGTGATTTGGACGTCGACACCCGCACCACCCTGCTCGATGCACTGCGCGAACACCTGCACCTGACCGGCAGCAAAAAAGGCTGCGACCACGGCCAGTGCGGTGCCTGCACGGTGATCGCCGATGGCCGACGGATCAATTCCTGCCTGACCCTCGCGGTGATGCACGAAGGCAGCGAGATCACCACCATCGAAGGCCTCGGCATGCCGGACAATCTGCACCCGATGCAGGCCGCGTTCATCAAACACGACGGTTATCAATGCGGCTATTGCACGCCGGGGCAGATCTGCTCGGCGGTGGCGGTGATCAAAGAAATTCGCGACGGCATCCCCAGCCACGTCAGTGAGAGCCTCACCGAGGCGCCGCAGTTGATTGCCCGTGAGTTTCAGGAGCGCATGAGCGGCAATATCTGCCGCTGCGGCGCCTACTCGAACATCATTGAAGCGATCACTGAAGTCGCGGAGGTGCCGGCATGAGACCGTTCAATTACAGCCGCGCCGACTCCCCCGCCGCTGCCGCTGCGCAAGCCGCACAGGTCGAAGGCGCACGCTTCATCGCCGGCGGCACCAACCTGCTGGATTTGATGAAACTCGACATCGAAACGCCGCTGCACCTGATCGACGTCAATCACCTCGGGCTGGACCAGATCGAGGCCACGCCCGAAGGCGGATTGCGCATTGGCGCGCTGGTGCGCAACACCGATCTGGCGGCCGACGCGCGCGTCAGAAAAGATTACGCCTTGCTCACCCGCGCCCTGCTCGCCGGGGCTTCCGGGCAGTTGCGCAACATGGCGAGCACCGCCGGCAACCTGCTGCAACGCACGCGCTGCCCGTACTTCTACGACACCCATCAGGCCTGCAACAAACGCCAACCCGGCAGTGGTTGTGCAGCCATTGCCGGGGTCAGTCGGCAACTGGGGATTATCGGCGTCAGCGACGCGTGCATCGCCACGCACCCGAGTGATATGGCGATTGCCATGCGTGCCCTCGATGCGCAGATTGAAACGGTGAAACCCGACGGCTCGACCCGCAGTATCGCCATGGCCGATTTTCATCAGTTGCCCGGCACCACGCCGAACATCGAAACCAGCCTCACCCCCGGCGAATTCATCACCTCGGTGACACTGCCCGCGCCGCTCGGCGGCACCCACGTTTATCACAAGGTTCGTGATCGCTCGTCCTATGCGTTCGCGCTGGTCTCGGTCGGTCTGATCCTGCAAAAGGACGGCAGCGCTCGCATCGCCGTCGGCGGTATCGCGCCGAAACCATGGCGGGTCGAGGCCGCCGAAGCGCTGCTGCCGAAAGGCGCCAAAGCCGTCAGCGCACGCCTGCTCGACGGCGCCACGCCGACCCACGACAACCAATTCAAACTGACCCTGGTCGAGCGCACACTCGGCTCGGTGTTGGCGCAAGCGAGGGAAAAAGCATGAAATTCGACACGCCCGCCGCCACCAACCCGATCGACCAACTGAAAGTCATCGGCCAACCCACCGACCGTATCGAAGGCCCATTGAAAACCAGCGGTCAGGCGCCGTACGCCTATGAACAACATGAAGCGGTGGCCAATCAGGCTTATGGTTTTATGGTCGGTTCGGCCATCGCCAAGGGGCAGATCAACAACATCGATCTTGACGCAGCCAAAGCCGCTCCGGGTGTGCTGGCCATCGTGACCGCCGCCAACGCCGGCAAGCTCGGCAAGGGCAAATACAACGCCGCGCATCTGTTGGCCGGGCCGGAGATTCAGCACTACCACCAGGCTGTCGCACTGGTAGTCGCCGAGACCTTCGAGCAAGCCCGCGCGGCTGCGCAAATGGTCAAAGTCGACTACGTCGCGGCCAAGGGCGAATTCGATCTGGCCAGCGTGCGCGACCAAGGCGTCGAGCCGAAAGATGAACTGCCCGACGTCAGCCACGGTGATTTCGCCAAGGCCTTCGCCGCCGCACCGGTGCAGTTCGACCAGACCTACACCACGCCGGATCAGTCCCACGCGATGATGGAGCCACACGCCACGCTGGCCGCGTGGAAAGGCGATCAACTGACCCTGTGGACATCGAATCAGATGATTGCCTGGAGCGTCGGCGATATCGCCACGACGCTTGGCCTGCCCAAGGAAAAAGTGCGGCTGATCTCGCCCTACATTGGCGGCGGTTTCGGCGGCAAGTTGTTCATTCGCGCCGATGCAATCCTCGCCGCCCTCGGTGCACGGATGGCCGGCAGACCGGTGAAAGTCGCCCTCGCCCGCCCGCAGATCGCCAACAACACCACCCACCGCCCGGCGACGATTCAGCGCATTCGCATGGGCGCAACGGCGGACGGCAAACTCACCGCGATCGCCCATGAAGGCTGGTCGGGCAATCTGGCGGAGGGCAAAGTCGAGGTCGCGGCGCAACCGAGTCAGTTGCTGTACGCCGCTGAAAATCGCCAGGTCAGCATGCGTCTGGCCCCCCTGAACCTGCCCGAAGGCAACGCCATGCGCGCGCCCGGCGAAACCCCGGGATTGATGGTGCTGGAAATTGCCATGGACGAAATGGCCGAGCAACTCAAGCTTGATCCGGTCCAGTTCCGCATCCTTAACGACACCCAGGTCGACCCGGTGAAAACCGAGCGGCCGTTTTCGCAGCGACGTCTCGTCGAATGCCTGCAAACCGGTGCGGAAAAATTCGGCTGGAGTCAGCGCCATGCGCAACCGGGTTCGCGGCGTGAGGGTCGCTGGCTGATCGGCATGGGTGTCGCGGCGGCGATCCGCAACAACCTGCTGGTCAAGTCGGGCGCGCGGGTGCGGCTGGAGCGTGATGGCAAGGTCACGGTGGAAACCGACATGACCGACATCGGTACCGGCAGTTACACGATCATCGCGCAAACCGCCGCCGAAATGATGGGCGTTGGTTTGAAGGATGTGAGCGTGCATCTGGGCGATTCGAGCTTTCCGGTGTCGGCAGGTTCCGGCGGGCAATTTGGGGCCAATTGCTCGACCGCCGGGGTGTACGCCGCATGCATGAAGCTGCGTGAAGCGGTGGCGGGCAAACTGGGCATGGCGGCGGATCAGGCGGAGTTTGTCGACGGTCAGGTGCGGCTCGGCAGCAAGAGCGTACCGTTGCGCAATGCGGCAGAAGGCGGCGCGCTGGTCGGCGAGGACAGCATCGAGTTCGGTGATCTGGCCGAGAAGTATCAGCAGTCGACGTTTGGTGCGCATTTTGTTGAGGTTGCGGTGGATGCGGCGACTGGTGAAGTGCGAGTCCGCCGCATGTTGGCGGTGTGCGC
This sequence comes from Pseudomonas sp. NPDC085632, assembly GCF_044541255.1. NCBI lineage: Bacteria > Pseudomonadati > Pseudomonadota > Gammaproteobacteria > Pseudomonadales > Pseudomonadaceae > Pseudomonas > Pseudomonas sp. NPDC085632. The sequence goes on from NZ_JBITSX010000004.1 coordinate 85,526, forward strand.
GGCTGGGCGGATTCTCAACCCGAAAGCGGCGCGCAGCCAGGTGATCGGCGCGATGACCATGGGTGTCGGTGCGGCGCTGATGGAAGAGTTGGCGGTGGACAAGAAGCTGGGCTTTTTCGTCAATCATGATCTGGCGGGGTATGAAGTGCCGGTGCATGCCGACATTCCGCATCAGGAGGTGATTTTCCTCGATGAGACCGATCCGGTGTCTTCGCCGATGAAGGCCAAGGGTGTCGGTGAGTTGGGGATTTGCGGGGTTAGCGCGGCGGTGGCGAATGCGATTTACAACGCTACGGGGGCGAGAGTGCGGGAGTATCCGATCACCCTCGATAAAATCCTCTCTTCACTGCCGGAGATGATCTAAACGCCTGAAAAGAGCCCCTCACCCTAGCCCTCTCCCTGAGGGAGAGGGGACTGATCCGGGGATATTGGAGAGTTTCACCGACCTGAAAGTCCTGCTGTGAATCCATAATCGACACAGCCATTTCAGGTCGATGCATGACGCAAGACGCCTCGGTCGGCCCCCTCTCCCTCTGGGAGAGGGCTGGGGTGAGGGAAAAACAGGTGGCGCACTAGCATGGGGTGCTAGTGCGCTACCTGACAGCTTTCAGTCCGCTCGCGGATACTCCTCGGCACTCACCTGTTCCATCCACTCAACCACCTTGCCATCCAGTACTTCAGCAATAGCGATATGTGTCATCGCCGTGGTCGCAGCCGCCCCGTGCCAATGCTTGGCCCCCGGCGCAATCCACACCGTATCCCCAGGACGCATCTCACGAACCGCCTGCCCCCACTCCTGCACAAAACCGGCACCGGCCGTAACGATCAATGTCTGCCCCAACGGATGCGTATGCCACGCGGTACGCGCGCCCGGCTCAAACGTCACCGTCGCGCCACTGACCCGCGCCTCGTCTGTGCCTTTGAACGGCGCATCCACCCGCACAGTGCCAGTGAACCAATCTGCCGGGCCCTTGGCCGAAGGTTGCGAACCATTCGGCGTGACGGTCACTCGTGGAGTTTCATTGGCCTGCACCTCACCCGCCAACAGGGAAAGGGTCAATGCAGAAGCGGCAATCGGGTTCATGGCGGTTCCTCCAGATAAACAATGCCACCACTTTACCGACGCCAACTCTTCTGATAATCGACTAGAATTCGAAAAAACTTATGCAGGAAACTCATCAATGCTGCGTGAAAATGCCACCGACCTGCTCGCCTTTCTCGCCGTAGCCCGAGAGCGCAGTTTCACCAAAGCCGCGGCCAAACTGGGCGTCTCGCAATCGGCACTGAGCCATACCATCCGCGCACTCGAAGCCCGTCTGGGCCTGCGCCTGCTGACGCGCACCACGCGCAGCGTCTCGCCCACCGAAGCCGGCGAGCATCTGCTGCAAACCATCGGCCCGCGTTTCGAAGAAATAGAAGTGGAACTCGCCGCCCTGAGCAACCTGCGCGACACCCCGGCGGGCAAGATCCGTCTCAACGCCACCGACCATTCGCTGGACTGGTTGCTGCGTCCGGTGTTCAAGGACTTTCTGCCGCAGTACCCGGACATCAGCATCGAGGTGAGCTGCGACTATGGTTTCGTCGACATTGCCGGTCAGGGTTTCGACGCCGGTGTACGTCTTGGCGAAGATGTCGCGCAAGGCATGATCGCCACCCGTATCGGCCCCGACATGCGCATGGCGGTGGTGGGTTCACCCGCTTATTTCGCCAAACGCACCCCACCGCAAACGCCAAGGGATTTGACCGATCACGCCTGCAACAACCTGCGCCTGCCTACCAACGGCGGGCTGTACAGTTGGGAATTCGAGAAGGATGGGGAAAGCCTGAAAGTACGGGTGTCCGGGCAAATCACTCTGAACGGCGTCTACCCGTTGCTCGATGCCGCGCTGGATGGTTTTGGTCTGAGCTACATTCCGGAGAACATCGTCGCGCCGTATCTGGCCGAGGGCCGTCTGCGGCAAGTGCTGGAGGATTGGTGCCCGACGTTTGCCGGGTATCACCTGTATTACCCGAGCCGACGTCAGGCTGCGCCGGCGTTTGCCCTGTTGCTGGAGGCGTTGCGCTATCGCGGCTGATGGCTTGTCACTTTTTATAACAACCGGCAGCGCCCCAGCACGCCTTGGCGATTTTGACTGCCGCCTCCACAGAGCTTGCAGATACCGTCGCAATCTGCCCGCGTTGCATGCCCATGCACACGTACTGTTCCTCAAAGGCGTAGGCCGCGAACAAAATCAAGACGAGACACACCCCAGTGAAATAAGCACATCTGCGGCTGTGCACGTCCATGATTGTTCTTCTTCCGGGAAACTGGAGTCTCCATGATTGCTCGCCACCAAAAGCCTTCCAACTGTCAGATATGACAGTCCTTCAGACCATTTGGAAATTAATGTGCTGAGGAATCAACTCTAAATGACGGTCGCTGGCGACATCGTCAGCCCACCAACGCAATCAACTGATGGCGCTGCGCATCCGTGAGCATCGGCCCGAACCCGGCCTTGGCGTTTTCGGCCATGTAACGCGGATTGCCCGTGCCCGGGATCACGCAAGTCACCGCCGAATGCGAGAGCAGAAACTTCAACGCCAGTTGCGGCCAGCTGTTGACCTGTACATCCGACACCCAGCCCGGCAGCGGTTTGCCTTTGAGCCGCGCGAGCAAACCGCCGCCGCCGAATGGCCGATTACAGATCACCGCCACGCCACGCTCGCGACACAGCGGCAGGAGGCGTTTTTCCACGCCACGGTCATCGAGGGCGTAGTTGATTTGCAGAAAATCCAGTGGCTCGGCCTTCAGCACCGCCTCGACTTCGTCGTAGGCCGAGGGCGTGTAATGGGTGATGCCGATGTAGCGGATGCGCCCCTGCGTTTTCCATTCACGCAGGGTCGGCAGGTGGGTCTGCCAGTCGAGCAGGTTGTGGATCTGCATCAGGTCGATGCGTTCGGTACGCAGCAGGCTGAACGATTGCTCCATCTGCGCGATGCCTTCCTCGCGCCCGCGCGTCCACACCTTGGTCGCCAGAAACGCCGGCGAACGCGGTTCGTGGATCGACAGCAGCTCACCGGTGGTTTCCTCTGCCCGGCCATACATCGGCGAACTGTCGATCAGCGTACCGCCCTTGGTGAACAGTTCATCAAGCACCGCCGGCAATTGCCGGTAGGCCGGATCACCGGGGGCGACGTCGAAGCCGCGATAGGTGCCCAGCCCCACGATGGGCAGCGACTCGGAGCTGGACGGGATGGCGCGGGTCTGCATGGCGTGGCCTCCGGTGGTCGCGGGCGTCGTGGCATTGGCCAACGCCCGATCAAAGGTGAAGACCGCCGAAACCCCGGCAGCCAGCGTGAGCAATCGGCGACGGGAGTAACCCTCAGTGTGGCTCATGCTGGTTCCCCTGCTGCGTGGATCTGTTGCCGGTTGTGCCCGCGAGCGGCCCGGTTGCAGGGCTGGACTACACTGCGACAGCCAACCTTCACACACCGTTAAAAGTAGCCGAATGTCCCGAACCCTGATGTCACTCGTCGCATTGATCGTTGCCGTGTACCTGGTGCTGTGCGCGGCGCTGTTCTTTTTTCAGCGCTCGCTGATCTATTTTCCGCAACCCAATGCCGTCACAAGCGCCGACTCACAACTGACCTTGTCGATGCCGGACGCGCAGGTTTCAGTGGTCACCCGCGAGCGCGCCGGGCCCCGGGCGCTGATCTATTTCGGCGGCAACGCCGAGGACGTGTCGCGCAATCTGCCGGAGTTTGCCGAGGCGTTTCCCGATTACGCGGTGTATCTGCTGAACTACCGCGGTTTCGGTGGCAGCAGTGGTTCACCGTCCGAGGCGGCGATTGCCGAGGATGCGCTGGCGCTGTTCGATCAGGTCTACGCCAGTCACCCGCAGGTTGCCGTGGTCGGGCGCAGTCTCGGTTCCGGCGTGGCGGTGCGTCTGGCCAGTCAGCGCCCGGTGCAGCAGCTGATTCTGGTGACGCCTTACAACAGCCTCGAAGAAATCGCGGCGCGGCAATACCCGTGGGTGCCGGTGACGTGGTTGCTCAAGGATCGTTTCGAGTCGGGTAAATACGCCGCGCATATCCGCGTGCCGACATTGCTGCTGGCGGCGAGTGACGACGAGGTGATCCCCCGCGCCAGCACACAGCGTTTGCGGGAGAACTTCCCGCAAGGCGTGGCGGTGCTCAGGGTGGTGCCGGATTCGGGGCATAACTCGATCTCCGACCATGCGCAGTATTTGCAGTGGATGGCGGATGTGTTGAATCGCTGATGGGGATTCAACCGTGCTTTTTGTGTTGGCTGGGCGGGCGCCATCGCTGGCAAGCCAGCTCCCACAGTTTTTGCGGTGAACACCATTTTTGTGTACGGCTCCGTCCCCTGTGGGAGCTGGCTTGCCAGCGATGAGGCCAGTCCCACCACACTTAATCTTCCTGAAACAAGCAGCAAGTCGTCGCCCCACAATAAAACCCCTCCCCGCCCCTTGAACCAAGTCCAAAAAGCCCAGTCCTACCCGCGCCGCTTTCTGCGGTTCACTCAACCTTCGCGCTGTCCCTCTTCAGAGCTGCCTGTCCCATGCGCCACGCCGTTCGTTCGCCTCGCTTCGTTTCGCTGTGCCTGCTGATCCTTTCACCACTGTTCGCTGAAACCGCCCACGCCGGTGCGGAGCGCCAACTGGTGGCCGCCATCAACGACTATCGCGCCCATCCGCAGCGCTGCGATCGGCGTCCGGCACAGCGCCTGGCACCGTTGGCGCTGAAGTCCACCCTGGCTCTGCCGATCGGTTATCGCTACGCCGGTGGTATGCGTGAAGCATTGAAGTCGTCCGGCTATTCCGCCGTCGCGGTGCGCAGTATTCGCGTAATCGGCGCCGAGGATGCCGAAGAAGCCTTCGACCTGCTGCAGAACGACCACTGCGCCGCGCTGCTGGATGCGAGCTACGCCGACATCGGTGTCAGTCGTTCACGCAATGAATGGCAAGTGGTGTTGGCGCAGCCGGTGCTCGACAGCCGTGTCGGCGATAACCGCAGCGTCGGCAAGGCGCTGCTCGCTGAGGTCAATGCCGCGCGCGCCCGGCCACGAATGTGCGGCCGCCAGCGCTTCGCCGCCGCCCGCCCGTTGAGCTGGAACGCCGCACTGGGCGCCGCCGCGCAGGGGCACAGCAAAGCCATGGCCTACGGCAACTATTTCGCCCATCAGGACCCGGACGGTGACCTGCCTGCCGATCGCGCCCGCGCGGCGGGTTATCGCGGCCGGCAAATCGGCGAAAACATCGCCGCCGGGCAGCGTTCACCGGGCAAGGCCATGGCCGGATGGCTGGCCAGCCCCGGCCACTGCGCCAATCTGATGAACCCGATGTTTACCCAGGTCGGTGCCGGGTTTGCCAGTGAGGCACGCAGTGATGAAGGGGTTTACTGGACGATGGTGTTTGGCGCGCAGTGACGGGTCGCGTCCAGTGCCAATTTCAAAAGTTCCTTGCGCAGCATTGACGGCGCCCGCACAGCCAATCCGGCCTGCCAGTCGAGTGGCAACAAGCGATTGAGCTTTTGCTGGCTGACCTCGGCTGGCGCCAGAAAGCAGCTTTTGCGGTCGCGGATACTGATCACATTCAGCAGCCCGTCATCGCCCTGCTCGGCCATCCAGCGCTTGATCATCGGCCGGTGTTTTTGCAGCAAAGCGTCGGCATCCCACACGGTCATTTGCGCAAAAAAGCTTGGCAGGTTGCTTTCGGGTTTCATCCGTTTCGAGTCGGCTGCCAAAGCTGCGGCGAGGTCCGATTCGATGCTGGCCTGGCATTCGAGAAAATATTGCCGGGGCCAGTCTACGGTCAGTTTTGCCCGTGAAGCGAGGTCGGCGTAGGCCTCGATGTCCGCTGAGTTGGTCATTTGCCCGGTGAAATTCAGCGTGTTGTCGAGAATCGCGGTGGCCAACAATGCCGCACTGTGCGGGCTGATGGCGGATAGCAAACCAGAGCCTTCCCAGCGTTGAAAAATCTGGGTTGCCGCAGCGCCGATCGGGCGGATATCGGCGGCAGACCCAAGCTTCTGCGCCCAGTAATGCTCGAACCCGGGATGATGATCGATAATCTCTACGACTCGCTCTGGCACCACCAACGGATCGAAATGGTGAAAGTCCGAGACATCGACCAGGACAAACTCATCGTCCAGCGTCGGCGGGTAATCGTCAAAAGCAGCAGCCCAGCCGAGCACGGTGTGCGACACGCTGGCGTTGGGTTGTGCGCTGCTGACGGCGCGGGCGGGAATGCCTTGCAGGTTGAGTAATTCTGCGTAGGCGATGCAGCAGGCATAGGCGTCGATGTCCAGATAGGACGCGCCGGAGGTGATGATTTTCATGGGTCGGCAAAATCGCACATTTTCATGACGTTGTGGTGACAGCGAAAAGATCGCAGCCTCCGGCAGCTCCTGCACAGGATTTATGGTTTCCCTGTAGGAGTTGCCGAAGGCTGCGATCTTTTGATCTTCAAGCCGCCCGCTGTCCTCCGGCCACCATCGCCGAAGCCGCCAGCATCGCCCGCAACAACACCGCGCACCCGGCAGCCAGATCATCCGGCGCGGCGTTCTCGATTTCGTTGTGGCTGATGCCGCCCTCGCACGGCACGAAAATCATCCCGGCCGGGCCGAGTTCGGCGAGGAAAATCGCGTCATGCCCGGCGCCGCTGACGATGTCCATGTGCGACAAGCCAAGGCCTTTCGCCGCGCCGCGCACCGCTTCCACGCAACCTTTTTCGAAGTACAGCGGCGGGAAGTCGGCAGTCGGGGTCAGTTCATAGGTCAGGCCGTGTTCTTCACAGGTGGCGTCGATGACTTGCTTCACTTCGGCGATCATCGAATCGAGGCGCGCCGGTTCCAGGTGACGGAAATCGAGGGTCATGCGCACTTCGCCGGGAATGACGTTGCGCGAGCCGGGATAGGCTTGCAGGCAGCCGACGGTGCCGCAGGCATGCGGCTGGTGACCGAGGGCGGCGCGGTTGACGGCGCCGACGATCACCGAGGCGCCGACCAGCGCATCCTTGCGCAAGTGCATCGGCGTCGGGCCCGCGTGAGCTTCGACGCCGCGCAGCTTGAGGTCGAACCACTTCTGCCCCAGCGCACCGAGCACCACGCCTATGGTTTTCTGCTCGTCTTCGAGGATCGGGCCTTGCTCGATGTGTGCTTCGAAATACGCACCGACTTTATGCCCGCTGACTGCGCGCGGACCGGCGTAGCCGATGGCGTTGAGCGCTTCACCGACGGTGACGCCGTCGGCATCGACTTTGGCGAGGGTTTCTTCGAGGGTGAATTTCTCGGCGAACACGCCGGAGCCCATCATGCACGGGGCGAACCGTGAGCCCTCTTCGTTGGTCCAGACCACCACTTCCAGCGGTGCTTCGGTTTCCACTTTCAGGTCGTTGAGGGTGCGCAGCACTTCGACGCCGGCGAGTACGCCAAAGCAGCCGTCGAACTTGCCGCCGGTGGGTTGGGTATCGATGTGGCTGCCGGTCATCACCGGTGGCAGGTCGGGATTGCGCCCCGGGCGGCGGGCGAAGATGTTGCCGACTGCATCGACCGTGACGCTGCATCCGGCGTCCTTGCACCACTGCACAAAGAGGTCGCGGGCCTGGCGGTCGAGGTCAGTGAGGGCCAGGCGACAGACGCCGCCCTTGACCGTCGCGCCGAGTTTGGCCAGTTCCATGAGCGACGCCCACAGGCGATCGCGGTTGATGTGCTGATGGGTTGATTGCAGAACGTCTACGGCTGCGTTCATGGGGATCTCCTCAGGCTGCTTTTCTTATGGATGTCGCTGTGGTGTCTGGTAGACCGCTATCGCTGGCAAGCCAGCTCCCACAGGTTTTTGAGTGAACACACAATTTGTGTACGACTCGATCCCTGTGGGAGCTGGCTTGCCAGCGATGAGGCCCTCATTCACACCGCGGTTTTCACGGCAGAAGGCTGCGCACGCATCACGCACAACCCGTAATAAATAATCCCGCCCAGCGCCGAGCCGGTGAACCAGCCATAGCTGTAGAACCAGCTGAACGCATCGCTCCCAAGCGACAACAAGGTCAGCACCACCGGCACACCGAACGCGAGAAACCCGGCCCGGTTCCACGCCGGATACACGTCATCGCGGTACAACCCGGCGAGGTCCAGTTGCTGTTTCTTGATCAGGAAATAGTCCACCACCATGATCCCGGCGATCGGTCCGAGCAGGCTCGAATAACCCAGCAGCCAGTTGGAATAGACACTTTCCAGACTGACCTCGGAAACGATCCAGCCGAGTTTTTTCAGCAGCTCATGCCCCATCAGCAACAGCCCGACCAACCCGGTCAGCAACACCGCTTTGGTGCGGTTGATCACCTTGGGGGCGATGTTCTGAAAGTCGTTGGTTGGCGAGACGATGTTGGCGGCGGTGTTGGTCGATAGCGTGGCGATGATGATCAGTGCCATCGCCACCGCGACCCACACCGGACTTTGAATGTGACCAATCAGCGTGACCGGATCAGAGACAGTCACACCGACCAGTTTCACCGACGCGGCGGTCATCACCACGCCCAGCGCAGCGAACAGAAACATGGTCAGCGGCAGGCCGATGATCTGCCCGAGAATCTGATCTTTCTGGCTCTTGGCATAGCGGCTGAAGTCCGGAATGTTCAACGACAACGTCGCCCAGAAACCGACCATCGCCGTCAGCCCGGCGGCGAAGTAACCGTAGACGCTGGCGCCTTCTGGGCGTTTGGCCGGGATCGCCATCAACTCTGTCATCGACACATTGGGCATCGCCCACACCAGCAGACCGATGCCGACCGCCACCAGCAACGGCGCGGATAACGTCTCCAGCCACTTGATCGACTCGGCGCCACGAATCACCACCCACAAGTTCAGCGCCCAGAACACCATGAAGCCGATCACCTCCCCCGTGCCGCCAAGGGATTTCCAGCCCTCGAACACCGAGCCGAGAAACAGGTGAATCGCCAGCCCGCCAAACATCGTCTGAATGCCGAACCAGCCACACGCCACCAGCGCGCGGATCAGACACGGCACGTTGGAACCGAGAATCCCGAACGATGAGCGCAGCAATACCGGAAACGGAATGCCGTACTTGGTGCCGGGGAATGCGTTGAGCGTGAGAGGAATCAGCACGATGACGTTGGCGAACAGAATCGCCAGCAGCGCTTCGCCAACGCTCAAACCGAAGTACGCCGTGAGCACGCCGCCGAGGGTATAAGTCGGCACGCAGATCGACATGCCGACCCACAACGCGGTGATGTGCCATTTGTTCCAGGTTCGTTCACGCACCTTGGTCGGTGCCATGTCGTGGTTGTAACGGGGACTGTCGAGGACGTCGCTGCCGGCTTCGAGTTCGAACAAGCCGTCGCGCTCGGTCACTTGCGATCTGTTCTGTTGCATGGCCGCTCCACTGTTCTTCTGATTATTTTTTTGCTCATCAGGCGGCTTGCACACGAGGGTGCGAGCCGGACGATGGCCGGAGGAACTGACAACTTTCGTGCACCGGCCATGGTGTCAGCGGCGGCATCAATAAACGTGCCGGAGGCCCCGCTTGCGCATCGGGCGGTGTATCAAACGCTTTGCAACTTTCTGATATTCATCAGTTTTAATTATTTACCCGGTGAGTCCGCGGAAACTTGTCTGAACGCTCAGGCTAAACGTCGGGCAAGTTGTCCGAACTGTCAGGACTCAATCTGGTGCACTGCATTTATTTTCATTGTGAGCGAGCAGCCGCAGCTCAACTTCAAGCGGCTGATTTCACATAGGAAATCTTGCTCATATTTCCATCCTGTCAAGTGCGTCAAAATGGTGAACAGCCTCACCATTTTGGTGATTTTAATTTTTTATCGTTATTTTTCATACACTTGAATCAGTCATAAGCTTATAAAAAATAATCTTGATCTATTGCAAATCTGCGACTAGTTTCTATTCCTGACAGCGCTGACAGGAATACGCCCTGCAACGCTGTACATCAATAAAACATCTAGAACCGACACAAGTCGGTCAATGCCTGCGAGGAACTCGGAATGTCTCTGTTGATCCGTGGCGCCACCGTTGTTACCCATGATGAAAGTTACCGCGCCGACGTCTATTGCGCTGACGGCGTGATCAAAGCCATCGGTGAAAACCTTGATATTCCCGTCGGTGCCGAAGTGCTCGACGGCAGCGGTCAATACCTGATGCCCGGCGGCATCGATCCGCACACGCACATGCAACTACCGTTCATGGGCACCGTGGCCAGTGAGGATTTCTACAGCGGCACGGCGGCGGGTCTGGCCGGCGGCACCACCTCGATCATCGATTTTGTGATTCCCAATCCGCAGCAGTCGCTGATGGAAGCGTTTCATCAGTGGCGCGGCTGGGCCGAGAAATCGGCGTCCGACTATGGCTTTCACGTCGCGATCACCTGGTGGAGCGAGCAGGTGCGTGAGGAAATGGCCGAACTGGTCAGCCATCACGGCATCAACAGCTTCAAGCATTTCATGGCTTACAAGAACGCGATCATGGCCGCCGACGACACGCTGGTGGCGAGTTTCGAGCGCTGCCTTGAACTCGGCGCGGTGCCGACCGTGCACGCGGAAAACGGCGAACTGGTCTATCACCTGCAACGCAAGTTGATGGCCCAGGGCATCACCGGGCCGGAAGCGCATCCGCTGTCGCGGCCGTCGCAGGTTGAAGGTGAAGCGGCCAGTCGGGCGATTCGGATTGCCGAAACCATCGGCACGCCGCTGTATCTGGTGCACGTCTCGACCAAGGAAGCCCTCGACGAAATCACCTATGCGCGCAGCAAGGGCCAACCGGTCTACGGCGAAGTCCTCGCCGGGCATCTGCTGCTCGACGACAGCGTCTATCAACACCCGGACTGGCAGACCGCTGCGGGTTACGTGATGAGCCCGCCGTTCCGTCCACGCGGCCATCAAGAGGCGCTGTGGCATGGGCTGCAAAATGGCAATCTGCACACCACCGCGACCGACCATTGCTGTTTCTGCGCCGAGCAGAAAGCCGCCGGGCGCGATGACTTCAGCAAGATCCCCAACGGCACTGCTGGTATCGAAGATCGCATGGCGGTGTTGTGGGACGAAGGCGTCAACAGTGGGCGTTTGTCGATGCAGGATTTCGTCGCCCTCACCTCTACCAACACCGCGAAGATATTCAATCTCTATCCGCGCAAAGGCGCGATTCGCGTCGGTGCCGATGCCGATCTGGTGCTGTGGGATCCGCAAGGCACCCGCACCATTTCCGCCAAGACCCACCATCAGCAGGTGGATTTCAACATCTTCGAAGGCAAGACCGTGCGCGGCGTACCCAGCCATACCGTCAGCCAGGGCCGCATGGTCTGGGCCGATGGCGACCTGCGCGCCGAGCGCGGGGCTGGGCGGTACATCGAACGGCCGGCGTATCCGGCGGTGTTTGATTTGCTGAGCAAGCGGGCTGAGTTGCACAAGCCGACTGCTGTGAAACGCTGAAAGCGGCCTTCGGCCTATCGCTGGCAAGCCAGCTCCCACAGGGATCTGTGGTGCTCACAAAACCTTGTGGGAGCTGGCTTGCCAGCGATGAGGCCATCCCGAACGCCACAAAAACCACTGCCCATCAGAGGCAGAGAACCTCAATAACCGTGAGGCACAAACCCGTGATCGAGACCCTGAACCATCTCCCCCACCCGCACGAAAGCGCGGCCGCCCTCGCCGGGCATTTCACCGATCTGGCGCCGCCGCTCAATGACCGCCAGGCGCATCTGGAAGCCTCGCGCTGCCTGTATTGCTACGACGCGCCGTGCGTGAATGCGTGCCCGAGCGAGATCGATATTCCTTCGTTCATCCGCAACATTCATCAGGACAACATCCCCGGTGCGGCGCAGAAAATCCTTTCAGCGAATATCCTCGGCGGCAGTTGCGCCCGAGTCTGCCCGACAGAAATCCTCTGCCAGCAAGCCTGCGTGCGCAACAACGCTCAGGAATGCGCGCCGGTGCTGATCGGCCTGCTGCAACGCTACGCCGTCGACAACGCGCACTTCACTGAACACCCGTTCCAGCGCGCCGCCGCCACCGGCAAACGTATCGCCGTGGTCGGTGCCGGCCCGGCCGGTTTGTCCTGCGCCCATCGCAGTGCCATGCACGGCCATGACGTGGTGATTTTCGAAGCGCGGGAGAAGGCTGGCGGCCTCAATGAATACGGGATCGCCAAATACAAACTGGTCGACGACTACGCGCAGAAGGAACTGGATTTCCTCCTGCAGATCGGCGGCATCGAGATTCGTCATGGGCAGAAGCTTGGCGAGAATCTGACGCTGAGTGAACTGCATCAGCAGTTCGACGCGGTGTTCCTCGGCCTCGGCCTCAATGCCAGCAAACAACTCGGCCTGCCCCACGAAGATGCCCCGGGCCTGCTCGCCGCCACCGATTACATTCGCGAACTGCGCCAGGCCGATGACCTCACGCAACTGCCACTGGCCGAACGCTGCATCGTCCTCGGCGCCGGCAATACGGCGATCGACATGGCCGTGCAAATGGCCCGCCTCGGTGCTCGCGACGTCAATCTGGTCTATCGCCGTGGCGCCGCCGACATGGGCGCCACCGGTCACGAACAAGACATCGCCAAAGCCAATCAGGTGCGACTGCTGACTTGGGCACAGCCGGAGGAAGTGCTGCTCGACGCTCAGGGCCATGTCCGCGGCATGCGTTTCGCTCGTACCGATCTGGTCGACGGTCGCCTGCAAACCACCGGCGAAACCTTCGAGCTGGCGGCGGATGCAATCTTCAAAGCCATCGGTCAGGCCTTCGACGGCAGCGCCCTCGCCGACCCATTGGCCCGTGAACTCAAGCGCCAGGGCGAACGCATTCAGGTCGATGAAAATCTGCGCACCAGCATCCCCGGCGTGTATGCCGGCGGCGACTGCACCAGCCTCGACCAGGACCTCACCGTGCAAGCCGTGCAGCACGGCAAACGCGCCGCCGAGGCGATCAACGCTCAACTGATGCTTAACGTGGAGGCTGCGTAAATGGCCGATCTGTCGATAGTCTTCGCTGGCATCAAAGCACCAAATCCGTTCTGGCTGGCCTCTGCGCCGCCGACCGACAAGGCTTACAACGTGGTCCGTGCCTTTGAAGCGGGCTGGGGTGGCGTGGTCTGGAAAACCCTCGGTGAGGACCCGGCGGCGGTCAACGTGTCGTCGCGTTACTCGGCGCATTACGGCAATAACCGTGAGGTGCTGGGCATCAACAACATCGAGCTGATCACCGACCGTTCGCTGGAAATCAACTTGCGTGAAATCACTCAGGTGAAGAAGGACTGGCCGGATCGCGCAATCATCGTCTCGCTGATGGTGCCGTGCGTCGAAGAATCGTGGAAACACATTCTGCCGCTGGTGGAGGCCACCGGTGCTGACGGCATCGAGCTGAATTTCGGTTGCCCGCATGGCATGCCTGAACGCGGCATGGGCGCTGCGGTCGGTCAGGTGCCGGAGTACGTCGAGCAAGTGACGCGCTGGTGCAAGACCTATTGCTCGCTGCCGGTGATCGTCAAACTGACACCGAACATCACCGACATCCGCGTCGCCGCCCGCGCGGCCCATCGTGGTGGTGCGGACGCGGTGTCGCTGATCAATACGATCAACTCGATCACCAGCGTCGATCTCGAGCACATGGTCGCCCTGCCCACCGTCGGCAGCAAAAGCACCCATGGCGGTTATTGCGGCTCGGCGGTGAAGCCGATTGCGCTGAACATGGTTGCGGAAATTGCCCGCGATCCGCAGACCCAGGGCCTGCCGATCTGTGGCATCGGCGGCATCGGCAGTTGGCGCGACGCGGCGGAATTCATGGCACTGGGCAGCGGCGCAGTGCAGGTGTGCACGGCGGCGATGCTGCATGGCTTTCGCATTGTCGAAGAAATGAAGGATGGGTTGTCGCGGTGGATGGACAGTCAGGGCTACGCCAACATTGCCGAGTTTTCCGGGCGTGCGGTGGGCAACACCACGGACTGGAAGTACCTCGACATCAACTATCAAGTGATCGCCAAGATTGATCAGGAGGCGTGCATTGGTTGCGGGCGTTGCCACATTGCTTGCGAGGACACGTCACATCAGGCGATTGGCAGTCTCAAGCAGGCGGACGGCACGCATAAATATGAAGTGATTGATGAGGAGTGTGTGGGTTGTAATTTGTGTCAGATCACTTGTCCGGTGGCGGACTGTATCGAGATGGTGCCGATGGAGACTGGCAAGCCGTTTCTGGACTGGAATCATGATCCGCGCAATCCGTATCACGTTGCGGTCTAGATCGGCGGCTGATCCAACAGCCCCCTCACCCTGACCCTCTCCCAAAGGGAGAGGGGACTGATTGGGGGATATTGGCGAGATGCACCGACTTGAAAGATCTGTTCTGAATCCATAATCGATACGATCTTTCAGGTCGATGTACCTCGAGAGACAGCTCGGTCGGCCCCCTCTCCCTCCGGGAGAGGGCTGGGGTGAGGGTCGCCTTTGATCTTGCTCTTCAAGGTTCCAGCCCGATCCCGCGCAAAATCACACTGGTCACCGTCTGCACCGCCCGCTCAAATTGCATGTCCGACAACGGCTGATGCTCATTCAGAATATTCACCTGATGATCAAAGTCGGCGTAATGCTGCGTCGACGCCCAGATCATGTACAGCAGACTCGACGGTTCCACCGGCAGAATCCGCTTGTCCTCGACCCACTGGCGAATCTTCGCTTCCTTCATCTTCGCCCAGTCATACAGGCTGACATCCAGTGCCTCGCCCAAGGTCGGCGCGCCGTGGATGATTTCGTTGGCCCAGACTTTCGAGCCGTACGGCCGGCTGCGCGAGTGGTTCATCTTGGCGCGGATGTAGCTGCTCAGCACCACGCGCGGGTCGTCGAACATCTCGAAGCACAGCGCGTCCTGCTTCCACACTTCCAGCAGGTCGAACAGCACCGCGCTGTACAGCTCGCTCTTGGTGCTGAAGTAGTAATGCAGATTGGAACGCGGCAGTTGCACTTCAGCCGCGATGTCGGCCATGGCGGTGCCGCCGAAGCCTTTTTCGGCGAAGACTTTCTCCGCCGCCAGCAGGATTTTCTCGACGTTACTGCGACGAATCTCGATCTTGTGATTGCCCATGTGGGCTCCCTGACAACAGCGTTGCCCAAGACTAGCATCCGCTCTGGTGCGCGGGCGACCGCTGCAAACAAAACTTCGTACAGCGGCGAGCGGATGGCTAAACTGACGCTTCTTTACTCCTGCCTCAGAGGTATTCGCGATGCTGTTCAAGAACGTCATGACCACCACTGCCCTGCTCGCTTCGCTGTTCGCCGCATCTTCTGTATTCGCCCACGCCCACCTGAAAAGCCAGACCCCCGCCGCCGACAGCACCGTCGCTGCTCCCGCCGATTTGCGCCTGACCTTTTCTGAAGGCGTCGAAGCCAGTTTTACCAAAGTCACCGTGACCAAGGATGGCGTACCGGTCGCGGTCAAGCCGCTGACCACCGAAGGCGACAAGAAAACCCTGATCGTCACCCCTGCTGCTCCGCTGACCGCCGGCGAATACAAAGTCGAATGGCACGCGGTGTCGGTCGACACGCACAAAAGCGAAGGTGCGTACCAGTTCAAGGTGGGCCAGTAATTCATGAGTGAAGCGCTGGTGCTGTGCCGCTTTGTGCATTTCATCGTGGTGTTGATGCTGTTCGGGGCCTGGCTGTTCAGGCCGTTGCTGCTCAAGGATGAAGCGCCACAAGTGGATCGGCACCTGGCGCGGCTGGCGCGCTGGCTGAGCGCTGTGGCGCTGCTCAGCGGGATCGCCTGGGCGCTGTTGATCACGGCGAGCATGGCCGGCTCAGCAGCGGCGGCGTTTGATCCGGATACGGTTGCGCTGGTGCTGGGTAATACGTTTTTTGGCCAGGTGTGGCGTTGGCATCTGCTGATCAATGCCGCGCTGTTGGTGTTGCTGTTAACACCTTGGCGTTCGAGCATGCCATTGCGGTTGGGCTTGAGCGCGTTGTTGCTGGCGACCCTGGCACCGGTCGGGCATGGCGCCATGCTCGATGGCGTCAGCGGGCAACTGCTGATTCTCAACCAGATCGTGCATCTGACCTGTGTGGCGGCGTGGCTGGGCGGGCTGTTGTTGCTGGTGTTGATTCTGCGTCAGCCGAGTGAGCCGATGCCGGCGATTTTGCGGCGTTTCAGCGGGGTCGGTTATGCGCTGGTCGCGGGGTTGCTGATTACCGGTTTGATCAATGTTCGCGTGCTCACCGGCCAATGGTGGCCGACACCGTTGCTCAGCGGGTTTGCGTTGATTCTGCTGATCAAGGCGTTGATCGTGCTGGGGATGCTTGGGCTGGCGCTGTTCAATCGCTTGCGAATGGAAGATTGCGAACAGCGGATGGGCGCAATCAGGCGCAGTGTGATGCTGGAGTGGTTGCTCGGCATTGGTGCGGTGGCGGCCGTCTCGCTGCTCGGTACCCTGCCGCCGATGATCACAACCTGAAAATCAAAAGATCGCAGCCTTCGGCAGCTCCTACATGGGTAATCTGTAGGAGCTGCCGAAGGCTGCGATCTTTGGATCTTAATGGGGTTGTGTATCGCCCGCTGCGGTATCGATGCTGACCACCACCGACATCCCCGGCCGCAACCGTTCATCTTCCTGCTGATCCGCATCAATGGTGATCCGCACCGGCACCCGCTGGGCAATCTTCACGAAGTTGCCGGTGGCGTTATCTGCTTGCAACAGGGCAAATTCAGAACCGGTCCCCGGCGAAATATGCTGCACATGTCCGGTAAATTTGCGGTGGTTCAACGCATCGACAGTGAAGCGCACCGGTTGCCCGACGCGCACATTGTCCATCTGGGTTTCCTTCATGTTGGCGATCACCCATTTCTGGTTCGGCACCAACGCCATCAACTGCGCACCGGAGTTGACGTAGGCGCCGAGGCGCACGCCGATCTGCCCGAGCTGGCCGTCGCGCGGAGCGACGATGCGGGTGTTCGACAGGTCGATCCGCGCCAGTTGCACCGCCGCTTCGGCGCTGGCCACGGCCGCCTCCAGCGAGCCACGATTGACGATCACTGTTTGCAGATCCTGACGCGCAATTTCCAGATTGGCCTTGGCTTGCGCCACCGCCGCAACGCCCTGCGCATTGGCCGCCAGCGCCACGTCCATCTCCCGCTTGGAGACCGAACCGTCGCTAACCAATTCCTTGTTGCGGCGCAGATCGGCCTCGCTTTTGCGCAACTGCGCTTCGCTGTCGGCCTGCACGGCCTGACGCAATTTAATCGTCGCCTCGGCGCTGTTGCGTTGCTGCACGACATTGGCCAATGACGCTTTCTGCACTGCTAGTTGCGCCAGCGCCTGGTCCAGGCGTTGCTGATAGATGCGGTCGTCCAGACGCACCAGCAAATCCCCGGCCTTCACGTACTGGAAATCCTGCACCGGCACTTCATAGACATAACCGGCGAGTTGCGGGCCGATGATCGTCACTTGCCCGCGAATCAGCGCATTTTCGGTGGTCTCGACGGCACTGCTGAATGGCGGCAATTGCCAGGCATACAGCACGATCAACACACCGACGATGGCAATCGCCGCGAAGCCCATTGAAGAGATGATCCGCACCCGCAGCGAGCGCGGCTCGGTGTTCGGTGATGATGGCGGCGCCACACCTTCAGGCGTTGCGGCAATGGCATTGGTGGTTGTGGTGGTCGGTTCGGTCATGAAGTAGAAGCACCGCTAGAAGGTACGGAAGGCGCAGGGGCGACGGCTTTGGTGGTGCTCATCAGCCACAGCGCACGAATGGACAGCCAGATCATGGTCAACACCGCAATCACGGCGATCAGCATGAACACATCGTTGTAGGCCAGCACATTGGCCTCGCGGGTCGCGGCGTTGGCCAGGCTGCGAATACCGGCAAGGTTGCGCAGACTCGGGTCGGCCAGCAACGAGCCGTACGCCGAGCCGCCGCTCTGCACGCGCGCAGCCACCAAAGGGTCAGACAGCGTCAGGTGCTCAACGATGTGACTGGAGTGAAATTTTTCCCGGACGATCTGGAAGGTGCCCAGAAGCGCCGCACCCAGCAGGCCACCGAGGTTATTGCAGATCCCGAACAACACCGAAAAGCTCACCAGATTGCGCGGATTGGTCAGCACGTTACGGGTGCCGAAGACCATGGTCGGGCCGAGGAAAAACGTGCTGCCGAAGGCCAGCAGGAACTGACTGAAATACAGGTTTTCCGGGCGCGTCAGGTTATTCGAAAAGCTGTCCATCACCGACCCGGTGGCCATCAGACCCAGCGAGATGATCAGCGGCATCAGCAAGTGCTTGGGATCAATCGTCAGTGCGCTGGTCAACAACCCCGCGACACTGCCGATCAGCATGACTACGTAGAGGCTGTGCAACTGCTCGTAACCCATGTTCAGGTTCTGCATGAAACCCACCGCACCGGTGGACTGCTCCGAGGTGACCATGCGAATCAGGGTCACCGCCAGCGCCAGGCGGATCATCGTTCCGCTGCCCAGCCAACGGGTCATCAGCAGCGGGTTGCTGCGATTATGTTCGATCGCCAGGCCGGCAATAATCAGCGCGATGGACGATGCCAGAGCAACGCCAATCCAGTCCGCCTCCAGCCACCAATCTATCCGCCCCAGCGATAATACGGCGCACAACAACGCCACACCCGTCGCGAGAATGGCGAAGGTCAGAAAGTCGAGTTTTTCGAAGGTTTTGAAGCGGTCGCCTGGCGGCAACTTGAGCAGCAATACGCAGCCGAGCGAGAGCAGTGCCATGCCGAGTTCGAACAAGTACAAGCCGCGCCATTCGGCGATCTGCAGTAAATCTTCAGAAAATAATCGCGCCAATGGCAGCGCCAGTTGCGAGGTGCCGAGGCCGAGCACCAGCGCCTTCATCCGCCATTTCGCGGGGAATGCCTGAACCATGTAATACAGGCCCAGCGAACTCAGCGCCGCGCCGACCATGCCGTGGGCCGCCCGCACCGCCACCGCCGAATTCAGATCGTTGACGAACAAATGGCCGAAGGTCACCAGCGCATACAGCACCAGAAACACTTCGGTGAATGCGCGCAAACCGAACTGCTGACGAAACTTCACCAGCAGCAGGTTCATCGACACGTTGGTCATCACAAACGCCGCCGGCAGCCAGGCCATTTCCGCGGTGGTCGCGCCGAGTGCGCCTTGCAGATAAGGCAGGTTGGCGACCACCAGCGAGTTGCCCAAGCCACCGGTCACCGCCACCAGCACGCCGACCAGCGCATAGGCCAGGCGCTTGGGGGTGGAGTGCAACGGCGTCGAGGGGGAACCGGGCAGACTGGGCTTTTCGTGGGGCTGCCAGTTGCGCGGTGCGTATTGATCCATGGAAAGGCCTTGGGCGGAAGGTGGGTGAAGTTTGCCGCAAATTCACCGGCAACACACTCATCCCCTGTCATCCACCAAACCCTGTGGGAGCTGGCTTGCCAGCGATGAGGCCGGCATATCCAGCATCTTTGTTGAATGACACTGCGCAATCGCTGGCAAGCCAGCTCCCACAGGTTTTAGCGGCAAATCGAGAATTCAGGCACGACAAGGTCATCGTATAACTTAGTGTTGACATTCCCGGGAAACCTAGGAAATATCCGCAACCATGTTGTACGACGACGTATGACAAATAATAAAAACAACAATCGAAACAGGGAGCGTCACAGTGAGCACACGTGTCCGCAATTCCGTCCGCCCAACCCGCCTTTCCAACCGTTGCACCCTGAGCCTGATCGGCTGCAGCAGCCTGGCCCTTGCCATACCGATGAGCGCCGATGCCGAAGGCTTTCTCGAAGACAGCAAAGCCACGCTGAACCTGCGTAACGCCTACTTCAACCGCAACTTCGTCAACCCGGCCAACCCGCAAGGCAAGGCTGAAGAGTGGACACAGAACTTCATTCTCGATGCCAAATCCGGCTTCACTCAGGGCACCGTCGGTTTCGGCCTCGATGTGCTGGGGATGTATTCGCAGAAGCTCGATGGCGGCAAAGGCACCGGCGGCACGCAGCTGTTGCCGATCCACGATGACGGGCGCCCGGCCGACAACTTCGGCCGCCTCGGCGTGGCGCTGAAGGCCAAGGTGTCGAAGACCGAATTGAAGGTCGGCGAATGGATGCCAGTGCTGCCCATTCTGCGTTCCGACGATGGCCGCTCGCTGCCGCAAACCTTCCGCGGCGGCCAGATCACCTCCACCGAGATCAACGGCCTGACCGTCTACGGCGGCCAGTTCCGCGGTAACAGCCCGCGCAACGACGCAAGCATGGAAGACATGTCGATGAACGGCCGCGGCGCGTTCACCTCGGACCGCTTCAACTTCGGCGGCGGTGAATACACCTTCAACGACAAGCGCACCCTGGTCGGCGTGTGGTACGCCGAACTCAGCGATATCTACCAACAGCAGTATTTCAACCTCAGCCACAGCCAGCCGTTGGGCGACTGGACGCTGGGCGCCAACGTCGGCTTCTTCACCGGCAAGGAAGACGGCAGCGCCCAGGCCGGCGACCTCGACAACAAGACCGCGTTCGCCATGCTCTCGGCCAAATACGGCGGTAACACCTTCTACGTCGGCCTGCAAAAACTCAACGGCGACGACCCGTGGATGCGGGTCAACGGTACCAGCGGCGGCACCCTCGCCAACGACAGCTACAACGCGAGTTATGACAACGCCAAAGAGCGCTCCTGGCAGTTGCGCCACGACTACAACTTCGTCGCCCTCGGCATTCCCGGCCTGACCCTGATGAACCGCTACATCAGTGGCGATAACGTGCACACCGGGACCATCACCGATGGCAAGGAATGGGGGCGCGAGTCGGAACTGGCTTACACGGTGCAGAGCGGGCCACTGAAAAATCTCAACGTGAAATGGCGTAACGCGACGATTCGCCGGGACTTCAGCACCAACGAGTTTGACGAAAACCGGATCTTTATCAGTTATCCGATTTCGTTGCTGTAAAGCCAGTCGCCACACCGAATTCCCTGTGGGAGCGAGCTTGCTCGCGAATGCGTCGGGTCAGTCAATTCATCTTTCAATGACGCACCGCTTTCGCGAGCAAGCTCGCTCCCACAAGGGGATTGCATTGCAGCCAAGGAATCGTGGTGATCGAAAAGTGAATCAGCCCCTTCCGTCATCTACACCAAAAGTCGCGTTGACAAGTTCCGGAAACCCTACCGATACTTCAGCGCAGTCATACGACAACCTACAACAAACCTAATAACAATGTGTTCAGGGATTGCCATGACGTCTACCTCCACACCCCGTGCTCCATTCAATCGCCTGCTGCTGACCGGCGCTGCCGGCGGCTTGGGCAAAGTCCTGCGCGAACGCCTGCGCCCTTACGCCAATGTCCTGCGCCTGTCGGACATCGCCGCCCTCGCCCCGGCGGTCGATGATCGCGAAGAAATCGTCGTCTGCGACCTTGCCGATAAACACGCCGTGCACCAATTGGTCGAAGGCGTGGATGCGATCCTGCACTTCGGCGGCGTCTCCGTTGAGCGCCCATTCGAAGAGATTCTCGGCGCCAACATCTGCGGTGTTTTCCACATCTACGAAGCGGCGCGTCGGCATGGCGTGAAGCGGGTGATCTTCGCCAGTTCCAACCACGTCATCGGCTTCTACAAACAGGACGAACCGCTCGACGCCAGTTCCGCGCGACGCCCCGATGGCTACTACGGATTGTCGAAGTCCTACGGCGAAGACATGGCCAGTTTCTATTTTGATCGCTACGGCATCGAGACCGTCAGCATCCGCATCGGCTCCTCGTTCCCCGAGCCGCAAAACCGCCGAATGATGCACACCTGGCTGAGCTTCGACGACCTCACGCAATTGCTCGAACACTCGCTGTACACGCCCAACGTCGGCCACACCATTGTCTACGGCATGTCCGACAACAAGGATGTCTGGTGGGACAACCGCTTCGCCAGCCACCTCGGCTTCGAGGCCAAGGACAGCTCGGAAGTGTTCCGCGAAAAAGTCGAAGCGCAACCGATGCCGGCCGCCGATGACCCGGCGCGGATCTATCAGGGCGGCGCGTTTGTCGCCGCCGGACCATTCGGCGACTGATCACGCTGACAACGACGCAAAGGAATGAGTATGCAAGCCGAATTGATCGTCGATGCCCGCAACGCCGTGGGCGAAAGCCCGGTCTGGGTGGCAGAGGAAAATGCGCTGTACTGGGTGGATATTCCCAACGGCGGCCTGCAACGCTGGAGCGCCGACACTGGGCATGTGCATGCCTGGAAAACCCCGGAAATGCTCGCCTGCATCGCCCGTCACAGCGGTGGCGGCTGGGTCGCCGGCATGGAGAGCGGCTTTTTTCATCTGCAGCCGCACAGCGACGGCAGTCTCGACAGCGAACGATTGGCCAGCGTTGAGCACCCGCGTGACGACATGCGCCTCAACGATGGTCGTTGTGATCGTCAGGGTCGGTTCTGGGCCGGCAGCATGGTGCTGAACATGGGCCTGAGTGCGCCCGAAGGCCGGCTCTATCGCTACGGCGCCGGACAGTCTGGGGTGGTCGAAGCGCAACTCGACGGTTTCATCGTTCCCAACGGCCTCGGTTTCAGCCCCGACGGCAAGACCATGTACCTGTCCGACTCGCATCCCGACGTGCAACTGATCTGGGCGTTCGATTACGACACGGACACCGGTACGCCGTCGAATCGTCGCGTTTTCGTCGACATGAACCATTTCCCCGGTCGCCCCGATGGCGCCGCCGTGGACGCCGAAGGTTGCTACTGGATCTGCGCCAACGACGCCGGCCTGATTCACCGCTTTGCCCCGGACGGGCGCCTTGATTTCTCGCTCGAAGTGCCAGTGAAGAAACCGACCATGTGCGCCTTCGGTGGCAGCCAGATGGACACCTTGTTCGTCGCCTCGATTCGTCCGGGCGACGACCACGATGCGCAATCTCTGGCCGGCGGCGTGTTCGCCTTGAAGCCAGGCGTCAAAGGCCTTCCGGAACCCTTGTTCAACGATTTGCTTTAAACCCTCTGCTGCACCGCTGCGCCTTGAACACAACAATAACAAGACTGGAGACACCCCCATGGACTTCAAACGCACCTTGCTCGCCGCTGCACTTCCACTGATGTTCACCTTTGCCGGTGCCGCTCAGGCGCTGGAACTCAAATTCGCTGACATTCACCCCGCCGGTTACCCGACTGTCGTAGCCGAAGAAAGCATGGGCAAGACCCTGACCAAGGAAACCAACGGTGAGTTGACCTTCAAGTACTTCCCGGGCGGTGTGCTCGGTTCGGAAAAGGAAGTCATCGAGCAGATGCAGGTCGGCGCGGTGCAGCTGTCGCGCGTCAGCCTGGGTATCGTCGGCCCAGTGGTGCCGGACGTGAACGTGTTCAACATGCCGTTCATCTTCCGCGACCAGCAACACATGCGTGACGTCATCGACGGCCCGGTTGGCGACGAAATCCTCGGCAAAATCACCAACTCCGAATTCGGCCTGGTGGCCCTGGCCTGGATGGACGGCGGCACGCGCAATATCTACACCAAAAAACCGGTGCGCAAGCTCGAAGACCTCAAGGGCATGAAAATCCGTGTCCAGGGCAACCCGATGTTCATCGACATGATGAACGCCATGGGCGGTAACGGCATCGCCATGGACACCGGCGAGATTTTCAGCGCCCTGCAGACCGGCGTGATCGACGGCGCGGAAAACAATCCGCCGACCCTGCTCGAACACAACCACTTCCAGAACGCCAAGTTCTACAGCCTGACCGGTCACTTGATCCTGCCCGAGCCGATCGTGATGTCGAAAATCACCTGGGAAAAACTCACCCCGGATCAACAGGCGCTGGTGAAAACAGCCGCCAAGGCTGCCCAGGCTGAAGAACGCGTGCTGTGGGACAAGAAGTCCGCTGCCAGCGAAGAAAAACTCAAGGCTGCCGGCGTCGAGTTCATCACCGTTGACAAGAAACCCTTCTACGACGCCACCGCCTCGGTTCGGGAGAAATACGGCGCGCCGTATGCCGATCTGATCAAAAAGATCGAAGCCGTTCAGTAACGCCTCCCGCTCCATACTCATGAAAAGGCCCGACGCGCCCGATGTTCGAGGCGCGTCCGGTTACGGTGGAACCCGATGAAGAATTTGCTGCTGCGTATCAACGACAAGATTTACATGACGTGCATCTGGGTCGCCGGTCTTTCCGTCCTGGCGATTTCCCTGATGATTCCTTGGGGCGTGTTTGCCCGCTACGTGCTGGGCACCGGCTCAAGCTGGCCCGAGCCCACAGCGATTCTGCTGATGATGGTGTTCACTTTTATCGGCGCTGCCGCCAGTTATCGCGCTGGCGCGCACATGGCCGTGGCGATGCTCACCGACCGCATGCCGCCGCAACTGAGAACCGCGGCGTCGATTTTTTCCCAACTGCTCATGGGCCTGATCTGCCTGTTCATGACCATCTGGGGCTTCAAGCTGTGCATGTCCACCTGGAACCAGTTCATGGCCGCCCTGCCCGATCTGCGGGTTGGCGTGACCTATTTGCCGATTCCACTGGGCGGCTTGCTCACGCTGATTTTCGTTGTGGAAAAACTCTTGCTCGGTGACCAGAGCAAACGTCGAGTCGTGCAGTTCGACCTGGTTGAAGAAAGTGAAGGTACCGCTTAATGGACGCTCTGATTCTGCTGGGCAGTTTTATCGTATTGATCCTGGTCGGCATGCCGGTCGCCTACGCGCTGGGTGCTGCTGCCCTGATCGGGGCATGGTGGATCGACATTCCGTTCCAGGCGGTGATGATTCAGGTCGCTTCGGGCGTGAACAAATTCTCGCTGCTGGCCATTCCGTTCTTCGTGCTGGCCGGTGCGATCATGGCCGAGGGTGGCATGTCGCGCCGCTTGGTGGCGTGTGCCGGGGTGCTGGTGGGGTTTGTGCGCGGTGGCCTGTCACTGGTCAACATTGTCGCCTCGACCTTCTTCGGCGCGATCTCCGGTTCGTCGGTGGCCGACACCGCGTCGGTGGGTTCGGTGCTGATTCCGGAAATGGAGCGCAAAGGCTATCCACGGGAATTTTCCACCGCCGTGACCGTCAGCGGTTCGGTGCAAGCCCTGCTGACCCCGCCAAGCCACAACTCGGTGCTTTACTCGCTGGCCGCCGGCGGCACGGTATCGATTGCCTCGCTGTTCATGGCCGGCATCGTCCCGGGCCTGATGATGAGCGCCTGCCTGATGGTGCTGTGCCTGATCTTCGCGAAAAAGCGCAACTACCCAAAGGGTGAAGTAATCCCGATGCGCCAGGCGTTGAAAATCGTCGGCGAAGCCCTCTGGGGCATGATGGCGATGGTGATCATCCTCGGCGGCATCCTCTCGGGGATTTTCACCGCGACCGAGTCGGCAGCGATCGCCGTGCTCTGGGCGTTCTTCGTCACCATGTTCATCTACCGCGACTACAAGTGGCGTGAACTGCCGAAACTGATGCACCGCACCGTGCGGACGATTTCGATCGTGATGATCCTGATCGGTTTCGCCGCGAGCTTCGGCTACATCATGACCCTGATGCAGATCCCGGCGAAGATCACCACGCTGTTCCTGACCCTGTCGGACAACCGCTACGTGATCCTGATGTGCATCAACGTCATGCTGCTGTTGCTCGGCACGGTGATGGACATGGCGCCGCTGATCCTGATCCTCACGCCGATCCTGATGCCGGTGATTCTTGGCATCGGCGTCGATCCCGTACAGTTCGGCATGATCATGCTGGTGAACCTGGGGATCGGATTGATAACGCCGCCGGTGGGTGCGGTACTGTTTGTCGGGTCAGCGGTGGGCAAAGTGAGTATTGAAAGCACTGTCAAAGCGTTGCTGCCGTTCTACGCGGTGCTGTTTCTGGTGCTGATGCTGGTGACGTACGTTCCGGCAATTTCGCTGTGGTTGCCGCATTTGGTGTTGTAAGCCGATAAACAATCGCAGCCCTTGATGGGCTGCGATTTCTTTTGCCGCTCAGGCCCGCAACAACATATACCCCGCCACCACCAGACAAACACTTGCAAATCCCACCTGCAACGTCCGCGCCGGCACCCGTGCGCAGAGCTTGCGACCGATGATCATGCCGACAATGCTGGCCACGATAAACGCCCCACCCTGCGCATCAATCCGCACGCCGGCGTGAAACGATCCGATCACGCCAATCGCCGAAATCAGACTGATCACCATCAATGACGTCGCGACAATCCCGCGCATTTGCACATCGGTCAGTTGCTTGAACGCCGGCACAATCAAGAAGCCGCCCCCGACCCCGAGCAAACCCGACACCACGCCGGTAATTGCGCCTAACGCAGCCAACGTTGCGGTGCATTTGGCGGTCCAGTCGAAGCGCCCGGTTTGTTCATTGAGCATGCAGTTCTTCTGACCCCAACTGGCATGACCGTGATCGCTCGGCCCCTCCTGCTGACGCTCGCGCCGCAGCATGCGCCAGGCCACCATGACCATCAGCAGACTGAACAGGATCATGAGGATTTTCTCCGCCAACTGATGCGCGAAGTAGATCCCCAACGGCGAAAACACCGCGCCCAAAGCGGCAATCAACAACGCCGCGCGATAGCGCACCAAACCATGCCGCAAACCGTCGATAGCGCCGACCGCCGCCGCACTGCCGACCGCAAACAGCGCCACTGGCGCCGCTTGTGTCATCGTCCAGCCAAGCCCGAGCACCAGCGCCGGCACCGCAAGAATGCCACCACCGGCCCCGGTCAAGCCGAGGACCAACCCCATCACCACGCCAAACAGACTTGCCAGCAACATAAGGTTTTCTCAGTCGACCCTGGACAGACGCGTCAGCCACTCGCGGCCCTTGAGCATGCCGTTCCAGTAAAACCACGGCAGCAACGTCGCCTTGAGAAACCATGCCGAACGCCGCGCCACGGTCGGGTCCAGTGGAAAAGTCGGCAGCAACTTCCCGGCATAGCCGAACTCGGCGAGGATCACCTTGCCCTTCTCCACCGTCAGCGGGCAGGAACCGTAACCGTCGTACTTGAGCGGCAGCGGTTGCTGCTTGCGCTGGGCCAGCAGGTTTTCCGCGACCACCACGATTTGTTTGCGCACCGCTGCGGCGGTTTTTGCGTTGCTGGTGCCGCAGACATCACCGAGGGCGAACACCTCGGGATAACGCGGATGCTGCAGGCTGTGCGGGTTGACTTCGCACCAGCCGGCGGCGTCGGCCAAAGGGCTCTGCGCGATGAAATCCGGCGAAACCTGTGGCGGCACGACGTGGAGCAGGTCGAAAGTTTTCGCCTCGCGGGTGACGTTGCCGCTTGCATCCTTGATTTCGAACCAAGCGGTTTTCGCCGGGCCGTCGACCTGGACCAGGTTAGAGTTGAACGCCAGTTGCGCGTTGTACTTTTCGATGTACTGCATCAGCGGCGGGACGAACGTGGCCACGCCGAACAGCGCGGCGCCGGCCAGATTGAATTCGACATTGATGTTGTTCAGCCCACCGGTTTTACGCCAGTGATCGCAAGACAGGTACAGCGCTTTTTGCGGCGCGCCAGCGCACTTGATCGGCATCGCCGGTTGCGTGAACAGCGCTTTGCCGCCGCGCAGTTTCTGCACTTGATCCCAGGTGTATTGCACGTGCTGATAGCTGTAATTGGAGGTGACGCCGTGCTGGCCGAGGCTCTCTTGCAAGCCTTCGATCTTCTCCCAGGCCAGACGCAGGCCGGGGCAGACGATCAGGCTCTGATAGCTGACCGTGCGTTGATCGTTGAGGGTGAGTTGGCGTTTGTCCGGGTCGATTGCGGTGACTGCCGCTTGCAGCCAATTCGCTTGCTTTGGCATGAC
This sequence comes from Pseudomonas sp. NPDC085632, assembly GCF_044541255.1. Classification (NCBI taxonomy): domain Bacteria; kingdom Pseudomonadati; phylum Pseudomonadota; class Gammaproteobacteria; order Pseudomonadales; family Pseudomonadaceae; genus Pseudomonas; species Pseudomonas sp. NPDC085632. Next base: position 113,306 of record NZ_JBITSX010000004.1, read on the forward strand.
CTTGTTCATGGGTCTTGCCGTGTCTTTCACGTCATAAGCGCCACCGCCGACCAGCGTCCACGCCGGTTGGTAATAGTGTTGGGCGCTGGGTTCGATCACGGTGACTTTCAGAGCCGGATCACGTTTGAGCAGACTGGCGACAAAACCGATACCGGCCGTTCCGCCGCCGATAACCACGATGTCTGCACTGATGGATGGGCCCCAGTGTTGATCGTTCATTGCTTGTTCCTTTTGCTGCACGCAAGGATTGTTCTAGCTGAAACACAAATCCCACTTTGAACCAGTGTCATGGTTGGCATTTATTGGTGGCCCAGACTTTTCAGCACGGCGCCGCAATACAGTCCGGACAGGGTTTTCATTACCTGGATGACTTCCGGACTGGCAAGACCGTAGAAAATGTACTTGCCTTCACGACGGGTCGCGACCAGCCCTTCATCGCGCAGGATGCCCAATTGCTGCGACAGCGTCGGTTGACGCACGCCGGTCATCTTTTCCAGTTCGCCAACGTTGCGTTCGCCCTGGGTCAGTTGACACAGAATCAGCAGGCGATCCTCATTGGCCATGGCCTTGAGCAAGGCGCAGGCCTTGGAGGCCGAGGCGCGCAGCTGGGCGACTTCACATTCGGTCAGACTGGATTGCATTTGCACGATGCCTTCAAGGTCACTTAAGCTGCGAACATTATGTTTTTAGATAAAGTGTTGCAACCCATTTCCCTTGTTCAGGTTGGTGTCCATGCCCGCGCAGATTGAATCGTTCCTCGACCCCGCCTCCTCGACCTACAGCTATGTGGTCTATGAAGCCGATGGCGGGCAATGCGCAATCGTCGATCCAGTACTCGATTACGACGGCGCTGCCGGGCGCACCTGCACCGCGCAAGCCGACAAAATCATCGCCTTCGTTCGCATACACAACCTGCAGGTACAGTGGCTGCTGGAAACCCACGCCCACGCCGATCACCTGTCTGCCGCGCCATATCTGCGCCGGGAGCTGGGCGGGAAAATCGCCATTGGCGAATCGATCAGCAAAGTGCAGAACGTGTTCAAGGCACTGTTCAATCTGGAGCCGGAGTTCTGCGTTGATGGCTCACAGTTCGATCATCTGTTTGCGCCGAACGAGTCATTCAGGATCGGCAATCTCAAAGCCACTGCCCTGCATGTGCCGGGGCATACACCGGCTGACATGGCTTACCTGATCGACGGCGAACAGATTCTGGTGGGCGACACGCTGTTCATGCCCGACGTCGGCACCGCGCGCTGCGACTTTCCCGGCGGGAACGCCAATCAGCTATTCGCTTCAATCCACAAATTGCTGGCCTTTCCGGCCAGCGTGAAACTCTACGTTTGCCACGACTACCCGCCGGAGGGTCGCGCATCGCAGTGCCAGACCACCGTCGGGGAGCAGCGCAAAAGCAATATTCATGTGCATGACGGGATTGATGAGGCGGCGTTCGTCGAGATGCGCACCAAACGTGATGCCGGGCTGGGCATGCCGACGCTGTTGTTGCCGGCGATTCAGGTCAATGTGCGGGCGGGGAATCTGCCACCCGCCGAAGACAACGGCGTGGTGTACCTGAAGATACCGCTCAATTCTCTTTAGGAAAAAGTCGCTCGAACCATCGCCAGCTTATTTTTCCTACGAACGCCGGCGATAGTGATGAACTGGTGAAAATCCTCTCAGCGATCAGACTCCATTGGGCAAACATTCAATGGAGTTTTCGCAATATGGATATTCGTCGTAATCACCGAGACATGTCAGCGGCACAGAAAAACGCGTTCATCAGGGCCATCCTGACTCTGAAGAATCAAACCCCCAGCATCCTGCGACCCGGCCAGCAGTATCGCTACGATGACTTTGTACAGATTCACAAGAACTCCATGGGGCTGGGCAATCCGATCTCCCCCAACCCCCATCGCAATCCGCTGTTTTTTCCCTGGCATAGGATCCTGATTCGCCAATTCGAGTGGGAACTGCAGGTCGTGGCCAACGACCCCGGCATTACCCTGCCTTACTGGAACTGGAGCATGAGCGGTGCAGACAATCCCTTCGTGGATGAATTCATGGGCAGAGATGGCGATCCCCACTTGGACCAGCGTGTAACCCTCGGGCCATTTGCTTTCGAAGGTGGCATTTTCAGCGTCAGGGTCTGGGATGGTGACGAAGGGGTTCCGGTGCTGAGGCGCAACTTCGGCGCCGCCGGTTCGCCACTGCCTACCGCGGCAGAAATCGACTCGGCCATGAACCGAACACCCTACTGGTCCAAACCCGAAGGTTGGGAAAACCAGATGGAGGAGATGCACAATAAAGTGCATTCATGGGTCGGCGGCAACATGGGCACAGCCGCCTCGCCAAACGACCCGATATTCTTTCTGCACCACTGTCACCTCGATTACCTGTGGGAAAAGTGGAAGCTTCAGCACCCGGCCGAACCCGCGATCTCGTTTGCCGATGACGCCCCCCAGGACTTGCTCGATGCCACCCTGATCTTTCATCCGGACATCGAGCCAGCACCTTGGCAAAGAACCTGGAAGGTTGGAGAAGTCCTCGACACGGCGGCACTTGAATATCGGTATGACTTCAGTGATGAAGCCGCCATCAGGCACCCAGAATCAGACCGTTGACCGGCAGCGGCAACGCGGTCTTGTAACGCACCTGCTTGAGCGCAAAGCTTGAGCGAATGTTTGCGACCCCGGGCACTTTGGTCAGGAAGTCCATCATGAAGCGCTCCAGCGACTGAATCGTCGGCACCAGGACCCGGATGAGGTAGTCCGGGTCTCCGGCCATCAGGTAACACTCCATCACCTCGGGGCGATCGGAAATCGCCTCTTCGAAATGCTGCAACGCCTCCTCGACCTGTTTCTCCAGACTGACGTGGATGAACACGTTCACGTGCAGCCCCAGCAGGTCGGCGTCCAGCAGCGTCACTTGCTCGCGAATCAGCCCTAATTCCTCCATCGCTTTCACCCGGTTGAAACACGGTGTCGGCGACAGGTTGACCGAGCGTGCGAGGTCGGCATTGGTGATGCGCGCATTCTCCTGAAGGCTGTTGAGAATGCCGATATCGGTACGGTCCAGTTTGCGCATGAGACAAAACCACCTGTTTTTTATGTTTATGCAGAATTTCTATCTGCAAATGATCGCCAGCGCAACGAAACAGAGATAAATATTCTTCTTGCCCGGGCCTATGATTGTTGTAGGACAAGATTTCTTCTACCGAAGAATGACTGCCAGCTCACTACAAGAAATTCACAAGATCGAGCGTAGAAGCCATGACCCAAGCGTATGAACCGCTGCGCCTGCACGTCCCTGAACCCTCGGGCCGCCCAGGCTGCAAAACCGACTTTTCCTACCTGCATCTGACCGATGCCGGTACGGTGCGCAAACCTCCCGTCGACGTAGAACCAGCCGACACCGCCGACCTGGCACGTGGGCTGATTCGCGTACTCGACGATCAAGGCAACGCTCTTGGCCCATGGGCCGAGAACGTGCCGGTCGAGATCCTGCGTAAAGGCATGCGCGCCATGCTCAAGACGCGCACCTACGACAACCGCATGGTGGTCGCCCAGCGTCAGAAAAAAATGTCGTTCTACATGCAGAGCCTTGGCGAGGAAGCCATTGGCAGCGCCCAGGCGCTGGCCTTGAACATCGACGACATGTGCTTTCCGACCTACCGCCAGCAAAGCATCCTGATGGCCCGCGAAGTTCCGCTGGTCGACCTGATCTGCCAACTGCTGTCCAACGAACGCGATCCGCTCAAGGGCCGCCAGTTGCCGATCATGTACTCGGTCAAGGAAGCGGGTTTCTTCACCATCTCCGGCAACCTCGCGACCCAGTTCATTCAGGCGGTCGGCTGGGGCATGGCTTCGGCGATCAAAGGCGACACCAAAATCGCCTCGGCGTGGATCGGAGACGGCGCCACCGCTGAATCGGACTTCCACACCGCCCTCACCTTCGCCCACGTTTATCGCGCGCCGGTGATCCTCAATGTGGTCAACAACCAATGGGCGATTTCGACCTTTCAGGCCATCGCCGGTGGTGAAGCCACCACCTTCGCCGGACGCGGCGTCGGTTGCGGCATCGCCTCGCTGCGCGTTGACGGAAATGACTTCTACGCCGTCTATGCGGCGTCTGCCTGGGCTGCCGAACGCGCCCGCCGCAACCTCGGCCCGACCATGATCGAATGGGTCACCTACCGCGCCGGCCCGCACTCGACCTCCGACGATCCGTCGAAATACCGTCCGGCCGATGACTGGAGCCACTTCCCGCTGGGCGACCCGATTGCCCGCCTGAAACAGCACCTGATCAAGGTCGGCCACTGGTCGGAGGAAGAACACGCCGCCGTCAGCGCCGAGCTTGAAGCCGAAGTGATTGCCGCGCAGAAACAGGCCGAACAGTACGGCACCCTCGCCGGCGGCCAGATTCCAAGCGCCGCGACCATGTTCGAAGACGTTTACAAAGAGATGCCGGAGCACTTGAAGCGCCAGCGTCAGCAGGTGCGCATCTGCCA
>NZ_JBITSX010000004.1:117819-118916 GCF_044541255.1 Pseudomonas sp. NPDC085632
ATTGCCATAACGCCAACAAGCTCAGCGTCAGCAGTTGGGGATCTGACATGAACGACCACAACAACAATATTCAGTTGGAAACCGCCATGACCACGACCACCATGACCATGATCCAGGCCCTGCGCTCGGCCATGGATGTGATGCTTGAGCGTGATGACAATGTCGTCGTATTCGGTCAGGACGTCGGCTACTTCGGCGGCGTGTTCCGTTGCACCGAAGGCCTGCAGACCAAGTACGGCACCTCTCGGGTATTCGACGCACCGATCTCGGAAAGCGGCATCGTCGGCGTGGCCGTCGGTATGGGCGCCTACGGTTTGCGTCCGGTCGCCGAGATTCAGTTCGCCGACTACGTCTACCCGGCTTCCGACCAGATCATTTCCGAAGCGGCGCGCCTGCGCTATCGCTCGGCCGGCGAGTTCACCGCGCCGATGACCCTGCGCATGCCTTGCGGCGGCGGCATCTACGGCGGTCAAACGCACAGCCAGAGCATCGAGGCGATGTTCACTCAGGTTTGCGGTCTGCGCACGGTCATGCCATCCAACCCGTATGACGCCAAGGGCTTGCTGATCGCCTCCATCGAAAACGATGACCCGGTGATCTTCCTTGAGCCGAAACGCCTGTACAACGGCCCGTTCGACGGCCACCACGACCGCCCGGTAACGCCGTGGTCGAAACACCCGCAAGCGCAGGTTCCGGACGGTTACTACACCGTGCCGCTGGACGTTGCCGCGATCACCCGTCCGGGCAAGGACGTGACCGTGCTGACTTACGGCACCACCGTTTACGTGTCGCAAGTTGCGGCTGAAGAGTCCGGCGTTGATGCTGAAGTCATCGACCTGCGCAGCCTGTGGCCGCTGGACCTGGAAACCATCGTCAAGTCGGTGAAAAAAACCGGCCGCTGCGTGGTGGTTCACGAAGCCACCCGCACCTGTGGTTTCGGCGCCGAACTGGTGTCGTTGGTGCAAGAGCATTGCTTCCATCACCTGGAAGCGCCGATCGAACGCGTCACCGGTTGGGACACCCCCTACCCGCACGCGCAGGAGTGGGCGTATTTCCCTGGGCCTTCCCGAGTGGGCGCGGCGCTTTATCGGTTATTG
>NZ_JBITSX010000004.1:118926-220900 GCF_044541255.1 Pseudomonas sp. NPDC085632
GGAGCTGCGCTGAAACTGGTCATGGAGGTCTGAATGGGCACGCACGTTATCAAGATGCCGGACATCGGCGAAGGCATCGCAGAAGTAGAACTGTCGCAGTGGCACGTCAAGGTTGGCGATCTGGTCGTTGAAGATCAGGTGCTGGCGGATGTGATGACCGACAAAGCGATGGTCGATATTCCATCGCCGGTACACGGGAAAGTGATTGCGCTCGGTGGTCAGCCGGGTGAAGTGATGGCGGTTGGCAGCGTGCTGATCAGCATCGAGGTTGAAGGTGCCGGCAATCTGAAAGAATCGGCCGCGTCTGCTCCCGTCAAAGAAGCGCCTGCGGCGCCGAAAGTTGAAACCGTGGTGGAAAGCAAACCCGCTGCCGCCCCGCGTCCGGCTGCGGTTTGCCAAGGCCCGATGGTTGCGCGCGAAGCAGACGAACGTCCGCTGGCCTCGCCGGCCGTGCGCAAACATGCCTTGGATCTGGGGATTCAATTGCGTCTGGTGCGCGGTTCCGGCCCGGCCGGTCGTGTGTTGCACGAAGACCTTGAGGCCTATCTGGCGCAAGGTCAGTCGAACGCCTCGGCGCCGGTTGCCGCTGCTTACGCCCAGCGTAACGACGAAGAACAGATTCAAGTGATCGGCATGCGCCGCAAGATCGCCCAGCGTATGCAGGACGCCACCCAGCGCGCCGCACACTTCAGTTATGTCGAAGAAATCGACGTCACTGCGATAGAAGAATTGCGCGCACACCTGAACGAAAAACACGGCGCGAGCCGTGGCAAGTTGACCTTGCTGCCGTTCCTCGTCCGCGCCCTGGTCGTCGCTCTGCGCGACTTCCCGCAAATCAACGCCCGTTACGATGACGAAGCCCAAGTCATCACCCGCCTCGGCGCGGTGCATGTCGGCGTCGCCACGCAAAGCGATGTCGGCCTGATGGTGCCGGTGGTCCGTCACGCCGAAGCCCGCAGTCTGTGGGACAGCGCCGCCGAGATCTCGCGTTTGGCCAACGCCGCGCGCAATGGCAAGGCCAGCCGCGATGAGCTGTCCGGCTCGACCATCACCCTGACCAGCCTCGGTGCGTTGGGCGGCATCGTCAGCACCCCGGTGTTGAACCTGCCGGAAGTGGCCATCGTCGGCGTCAACAAAATCGTCGAACGGCCAATGGTCGTCAAAGGCCAGGTGGTGATCCGCAAGATGATGAACCTCTCCAGCTCGTTCGATCACCGCGTGGTCGACGGCATGGACGCGGCACTCTTCATCCAGGCCATTCGTGGCTTGATCGAACAACCTGCCACTTTGTTTGTGGAGTAAGGCGCGCATGCAATCTCTGAACACTACGCTGCTGATCATCGGCGGCGGCCCCGGCGGTTATGTAACGGCGATCCGCGCCGGGCAACTGGGCATTCCGACAATCCTGGTCGAAGGCCAATCGCTGGGCGGCACCTGCCTGAACATCGGCTGCATCCCGTCGAAGGCGCTGATTCACGTGGCTGAGCAGTTTCACCAGACCGAGCATCACAGCCAGCATTCGGCGCTGGGTATCAGCGTTTCCGCGCCGACCCTCGACATCACTAAAAGCGTCGAATGGAAGGACGGCATTGTTGATCGTCTGACTACCGGAGTGGCTGCGCTGCTGAAGAAGAACAAGGTTCAAGTCATCAATGGCTGGGCCAAGGTCATCGACGGTAAAACCGTGGATGTCGGCGACACGCGCATCCAGTGCGAGCACTTGGTGCTGGCCACCGGTTCGACCAGCGTCAATCTGCCGATCCTGCCGATTGGCGGGCCGGTCATCTCCTCCACCGAAGCATTGGCACCGACATCCGTGCCGAAACGTCTGGTGGTGGTGGGCGGTGGTTACATCGGTCTGGAGCTGGGTATCGCTTATCGCAAGCTCGGCGCTGAAGTCAGCGTGGTCGAGGCACAGGATCGCATCCTGCCAGCCTACGACGCTGAACTGACACAACCGGTGCATGACGCGCTGAAACAACTGGGCGTGAAGCTGTATCTGAAGCACAGCGTGCTGGGTTTCGATGGCACTTTGCAGGTGCGTGATCCCGAGGGCGACACCCTGAACCTGGAAACCGATCAGGTGCTGGTCGCCGTCGGTCGCAAACCGAATACCCAGGGCTGGAATCTGGAAGCGCTGAATCTGGACATGAACGGCTCGGCGATCAAGATCGACAGCCGCTGCCAGACCAGCATGCGTAACGTCTACGCCATCGGCGATCTGAGCGGCGAGCCGATGCTGGCGCACCGCGCCATGGCTCAAGGCGAAATGGTTGCCGAGTTGATCAGCGGCAAGACCCGCGAGTTCAACCCGACCGCCATTGCTGCCGTGTGCTTCACCGACCCGGAATTGGTGGTGGTCGGCAAGACCCCGGACGAGGCCAAGGCGGCGGGTCTGGACTGCATTGTTTCCAGTTTCCCGTTCGCCGCCAATGGTCGGGCGATGACGCTGGAATCAAAAAGCGGCTTCGTGCGCGTGGTCGCTCGTCGGGATAACCATGTGATTGTTGGCTGGCAAGCGGTGGGCGTCGGGGTTTCCGAATTGTCCACGGCGTTTGCGCAAAGCCTCGAAATGGGCGCGCGGCTGGAAGACATCGGCGGCACCATTCATGCGCATCCAACCTTGGGTGAAGCGGTGCAGGAAGCGGCGTTGCGTGCCCTCGGCCATGCACTGCACCTGTAGCTGCGTTGATCGTTCCCACGCTCTGCGTGGGAATGCAGCCGGGGACGCTCTGCGTCCCAAAAGCCGAACGCGGAGCGTCCGATGAGGCATTCCCACGCAGAGCGCAGGAACGATCAAGCGTGGGAACGATCAGTGGAGCGAATTCCGGCTGCGAAACCGCCCAAGAATGAAGTATTGTTGTGCCCATCCAAAAAACGTCAGAAGCCTTGAACCGTTTCGACGGTTGTTCAGTGATAGAGGGTGTCATGGGTAACGAAAGCATCAATTGGGACAAGCTGGGTTTTGACTACATCAAGACCGACAAACGCTATCTGTCGTACTTTCGCGATGGCGAGTGGGACAAAGGCACCCTGACCGAAGACAACGTGCTGCACATCAGCGAAGGCTCGACGGCCCTTCACTATGGCCAGCAGTGCTTCGAAGGCATGAAGGCCTATCGTTGCAAGGACGGCTCGATCAACCTGTTCCGCCCGGACCAGAACGCCCTGCGCATGCAACGCAGCTGCGCGCGTCTGCTGATGCCGACGGTCGACACCGAGCAGTTCATCGAAGCCTGTAAGGAAGTGGTTCGTGCCAACGAGCGCTTCATTCCGCCATACGGCACCGGCGGCGCGCTGTACCTGCGTCCGTTCGTGATCGGCGTCGGTGACAACATCGGCGTGCGCACTGCGCCCGAGTTCATCTTCTCGATTTTCTGCATTCCGGTCGGTGCCTATTTCAAGGGCGGCCTGACCCCGCACAACTTCCAGATCTCTAGCTACGACCGCGCGGCCCCACAGGGCACCGGCGCAGCCAAGGTCGGCGGCAACTACGCGGCCAGCCTGATGCCGGGCTCGAAAGCGAAGAAAGCCAACTTCGCCGACGCGATTTACCTGGATCCGATGACCCACACCAAGATCGAAGAAGTCGGTTCGGCCAACTTCTTCGGGATCACCCACGACAACAAGTTCATCACTCCGAACTCGCCGTCCGTGCTGCCAGGCATCACCCGCCTGTCGCTGATCGAACTGGCGAAATCGCGTCTGGGCCTGGAAGTGGTTGAAGGCGACGTGCTGATCGACAAGCTGTCGGACTTCAAGGAAGCCGGCGCTTGCGGTACGGCTGCGGTGATCACCCCGATCGGTGGTATCAGCTACAACGATCACCTGCATGTGTTCCACAGTGAGACTGAAGTCGGCCCAGTGACCCAGAAGCTCTACAAAGAGCTGACTGGCGTACAGACCGGCGACATCGAAGCGCCAGCGGGCTGGATCGTCAAGGTTTGATCTGACGGCTGCTGATGTAGAAAAGCCCTCCACCGAGTGATTGGTGGGGGGCTTTTTTGATTGTGGTTGTTGGTTTTTTTTGGGTAAGACTGGAGATCTTTTCCCCCTCACCCCAGCCCTCTCCCCCAAGGGGGCGAGGGGGAAAGGGGGCCGATCTCGGTTGTTCTCCAGACAGAAGTTCGACGCGAACTTTCAGGTCGATGTCGTACGGGAGAACACCTCGGTCAGCTCCCTCTCCCTCCGGGAGAGGGCTGGGGTGAGGGTAGGCTTTTCGCTCTTCAAGGCAATCCGTTTACCAAGTCGATCAGCAATCCCACTCGCCTGCCCATTCTGCTGCTTGCCCATCCGCGCCTGCGTAATCAACCCCGGAATCAACTCCCCCTCTGGCAGATTCTTCCAGAACCGCGCCGGCAAATGCCCCTGCATGACCTTCTCGTTCAACCGCGCTGGATTGAAGATGTGGCTGTAATACGTCAACCACAGATCACCATGGGGATCGTCGACATTCTGCGCCAGTTGCTGCCATTCCTGTGGGCATTGGCGCTGATGAATCAATTGCTCGCCATCGTAATAAACCCCATCCCGCGGCGTGGCGATCAACCAGCGATGCTTGCCCATTCGTCCAATGAAATGTTCACTGGCGCTGGGCAAGATGTCGTGGGCCGGTTCATGCCACGCCACGTATTGTGGACCCGCGCTGGAGGACGGCCGCTCGATGAAGCGCACAAACGCATGCAGATGATGGGCTTCTCGATTCACTTGTTTGATCCGTCGCTGCAATTCGCTACCGAGTCTGTCCCCGGCCATCATCGCCGTACGGTCGCCATGGCTGACGCGCCACAACACTTCATACAACAGGCTCCAGCGTTGATCGCCACGATAGCGCGAGGCCTGTTCCAGGGTGTCGAGCAGCGCTCGTGGAATACGTGCCTGAAACGGCCCCTGCCCTTCAGGCACCGGATCATCACTGGCAAACAGATCGCCCAAGCCTTCCGACGCCCAACTGACCAGACTCGGATCGACTTCATGACTCAGCAGCCAGCGCGCCTGCTGGCGCCAAGTGTCGAACAGGTCGTCGCAATCGAGATTGATCATCCCCACAGCCCCATCTGCTGTGGCATCGGCCGGTCGCGCAATTGCTGATAGAGCATATGGCTGGTGACCTCGGCCTGTTGCGGGTGATAGTCGCTGGTGATGATGAACGGCTTGGCCTTGGCCAGCACGCAGCGCATGCGTGCGACGTCTTCGTAACGAATGCGCCGCTGGCGGCGCAGCTCCACCAGTCGTTCAGTGGTGCGCAGTCCGATACCGGGAATACGCGCAATCAACGACGCTTCGGCGCGATTCAGATCCAGCGGGAATACCTCACGATTCTGCAACGCCCACGCCAGTTTCGGGTCGATGTCCAGCGCCAGATTGCCCGGCCCCTTGAGCAATTCATCGGCGCTGTAGCCGTAGCTGCGCAGAAGAAAATCAGCCTGATACAAACGGTGCTCGCGCATCAGCGGCGGCGCGGCCAGCGGCACGCTTTTCGGGCTGTCGGGGATCGGACTGAAGGCTGAGTAATAAACCCGGCGCAGTCGGAAATTGCCGTACAAGGCCTGGGCGCTGTGGAGGATGGTGCTGTCATCGGTGTCGTCGGCGCCGACAATCAATTGCGTGCTCTGCCCGGCCGGGGCGAACTTCGCCGAACGCGGCTCGTTCAACACAGTCTGCACGCCGGTGTAGATGGTGTTCATCGCCTGTTTGATCGACTTGATGTCCTTCTCCGGCGCCAGCACTTGCAGGCTGGCATCGGTCGGCAGTTCGATGTTGACGCTCAGGCGATCGGCGTAGCGCCCCGCCTCTTCAATCAATGCCGGATCGGCTTCGGGAATGGTCTTGAGATGGATGTAGCCGCGAAATTCATGCTCTTCGCGCAGCAGCTTCGCCACTCGCACCAGTTGCTCCATGGTGTAGTCCGCCGAGCGAATGATCCCCGAGCTGAGGAACAACCCGCTGACGCAGTTGCGCCGGTAGAAATCCATGGTCAGTGCCACGACTTCCTCGGGGGTGAAACGGGCACGCGGAACATCGCTGGAACGGCGATTGACGCAGTACTGGCAATCGTAAAGACAGAAGTTGGTCAGCAGAATCTTCAACAAAGACACGCAACGCCCGTCCGGCGTGTAGCTGTGGCAAATGCCCATACCATCAGTCGAACCCAGCCCGCTCTTGCCTTCAGAGCTGCGCTTGGGCGCGCCGCTGCTCGCGCAGGAGGCGTCGTACTTGGCGGCGTCGGCGAGGATGCTCAGCTTGTCGATGATTTGCATGGCGCAGGCCCTATACTGTTTGCATATACAGTATAGGGTCGACTGCGGTGATACAAGGTGGCAGATGCACCCCTCGTCGGTCAGACGCTGGAAATCAAAAGCTCGCAGCCTTCGGCAGCTCCTACATGGATTGGGTAGGTTCGAGATTTATCGGGTGTACGCGATTCCTGTAGGAGCTGCCGAAGGCTGCGATCCTTTGATCTGCCCGTCTACCGGCAATTCAAGGCCAAACCGCGCACTGATCTCCTTGCGCCCCACCCCCGTCAACGCCAGCGCCCGACTGTCCAGATCCTGTGTCACCCACTTGCGCTTCAACGCCATTTGCAACAACGCCGCGCCCAGCGAGCCACCAAGATGCGGCCGGCGCATGCTCCAGTCCAGACACGGGCAGGCAAACTTGCGGCGCAGGGTCGTCAAATCCTGCACGTCGATGCCCAGACCGCGAAACAACACCTCGCCCGTCTCACTCAAGCGATACGCGTGTTCGTCGGTTGCCACCAGCCAACCGGCCTCGAGCAAACGGTCATGCAGCAATACCGCCAACGTCCCGGCCATGTGGTCATAACACGTGCGGGCGAATTGCAGACGATCCGGCGTATGCGGCTTGAACGTCGGCGCGGCGTTCTGGCCAATCACCATCAACGCTTCCAACGCCTGCGCCACGCGCTGATCGGCGAGGCTGTAATAGCGATGACGGCCCTGCACGTGCAGGCGCACCAATGCCAGATCCTTGAGTTTCGCCAGGTGCGCACTGGCGGTGGAGGCGCTGACCTCGGCGATCGTCGCCAACTCAGTGCTGGTGCGGGCGTGGCCGTCCATCAGCGAGCAAAGGATTTTCGTCCGCGCCGGCTCGGCGATGGCGGCGGCCACCTGCGATACGCCGATGTCTTGATGTTCTGCGTGCATAGTTCGCTCCCGGACGAATCGTCGTCGTTGCGCAGTGGAGATAGTAGCAACACTTTCCCCACCGACAAGGATGCAAACCATGAACCCGATCAGCGCCGCAACGCATGTCGATCCTTATCCCTACTACGCCGAACTGCGGGCAGAAGGTGGACTGACGTTTCATCCCGAGCTGAAACTGTGGGTCGCCAGCAGCGCGCACGCGGTGTGTGCGGTGTTGGCCCACGCCGACTGCCGCGTGCGTCCGGCGCAGGAGCCGGTGCCCAAAGCGATCGCCGGAAGCATGGCCGGCAAAGTCTTCGGCCAACTGATGCGCATGAATGACGGTGAACGCCAGCGCTGCCTGCGTTCGGCGATCGAGCCTGAGTTGGCCGCGCTCGACCTTGAGGCGGTCGACAGACTGGTCGCCGCACGGCTGATCACAGCGGACGCCGACGGTGTGTACAAGGCAATGTTTCGTGGCCCGGTGTGCGTGGTCGCGGCGCTTTTGGGATTCACGCCGGCGCAGGCGCGGGTGGTCAGTGAACTGACGGCGGACTTCGTCGCCTGTCTGTCGCCGTTGAGCGATGACCTGCAATTGGCCGCAGCGGATACGGCGGCCGAACAACTGCGCGGCTACTTCATCGAACTGCGCGCCGAACCCGCCAGTGATTTGCTCAGCGCGATCCAGCAGCGCTTTGTCGGCGATGAGGAAACCCTGATCGCCAACCTGATCGGCCTCTGCTCGCAGACGTTCGAAGCCTGCGCCGGACTGATCGGCAATACGTTGTTGGCGCTACGTCGTCAACCGGCGTTGCGCGGCGAAGCCATCGAAGCGCTGGTTAGCGAAGTGCAGCGCTTCGATCCGCCTGTGCAGAACACCCGGCGCTTTGTCGCCGCACCCTGCGAGATTGCCGGTGTGCGGGTCGAAGCAGGCGATGTGATTCTGGTTTTGTTGGCCTCGGCCAATCGTGATCCGGCGCTTAACGAACGGCCGGAGCAGTTTCTGCCACAGCGCGCCAACCGCCGCAGCTTCAGTTTTGGCAGTGGCCAGCATCAGTGTCCGGGACAAGCGTTGGCGATGAGTATTGCCGGGGCGACGGTGCGGGAAATACTTGGGCATGGCATCGATCTGAATCGCTTGAACTGGCACTACCGGCCTTCGCTCAATGGGCGCATTCCATTGTTCAGCGACGTGGGCGCCTGACAGTTCGTCTTCGCGAGCAAGCTCGCTACCACATTAGTTTTCGGGTGATCACATTAGTGTGTACACCCAATACCCCTGTGGGAGCGAGCTTGCTCGCGAAGAGGCCCAACCAGTCACTGCAAAATAGGCTCAAACCGCCCACTGCAAAATCAACCAGCTGTTAGCACCACTGATCACCACGAACAAGCCCCAGGCCAGCACCCGGGTTGGCCAGCGATTCACAAACGGCCCCATCAGCCGTTTGTCGTTGGTCATGCGAATCAAGGGATACAAGGCAAACGGCAATTGCAGACTCAACACCACCTGACTCAGCACCAGCAACTTGCCGATCGCGTTATCGCCCATCAGCCACACGCCGATAAACGCCGGAATCAGCGCCAGTCCGCGAGTGATCAAGCGTCGCTGCCAGCACGGAATCCGCAGGTTCAGGTAACCCTCCATGATCACCTGGCCGGCGATGGTGCCGGTGAAAGTCGAACTCTGCCCCGACGCCAGCAGCGCGACGCCGAACAACACACTGGCCAGCGCGCCGCCGACCAGCGGATCGAGCAAGTGGTAAGCGTCCTGAATGTCCACCACATCGGTGTGCCCGGACTGGTGAAACGCCGCAGCGGCGAGGATCAGGATTGCCGCATTGACCAGTAACGCCAGCGCCAGCGAACCGATGGTGTCGATGCGCGCCAGTTTCACCGCGTCCTGCTTGCTCGCCAGGTCCTTGCCGATCATCCGCGTCTGCACGATCGAGGTGTGCAGATAAAGGTTATGCGGCATCACCGTCGCACCGAGAATACCGATCGCCAGGTACAACGGCGCCGCCTCGCTGATCGCCGCCAGCGACGGTTTGAAACCTTGGGCGACGTCAGGCCAGTAGGGTTTGATCAGCAACAGTTCAACGAAGAAACACACGCCGATGGTTGTAACCAGGACCAGCATGATCGCTTCCAGCCGGCGGAAACCGCGATTTTGCAGGGCCAGCACCAGCAAGGTGTCGAACGCCGTCAGAGCAATGCCGAAGGTCAGCGAACAACCGAGCAGCAAGTGGAACGCCAGCGCGCAGCCGAGCACTTCGGCCAGATCGGTGGCGATGATCGAGATTTCCGCCAGCACCCACTGCAGGCGCGCGGTCGGTGTGCTGTAGCGCTCACGGGACAGCTGCGCCAGATCGCGCCCGGTGGCGATGCCCAACCGCGAACACAGGCATTGCACGACCATGCCCGCCAGACTCGCCAGCAACACCACAAACAACAGGCTGTAACCGAAGCGTGAACCGGCCTCGATGGCGGTGGCCCAGTTGCCCGGATCCATGTAACCGATCGACACCAGCAACCCGGGGCCGGCGAAACGCAGTACGCGTTTGAAGAACGCGGCGTTAGGGTCAACCGCAACACTGCCGGCCACTTCCGGCGGGCAAAACGGCGCGGTGGCGATTTTGGGCAAACTGAATTTCACGCACACATCCAGAAACAAGTCGGAAAGACGCAGCTTAGAGGTTTCCGCCTGAGCCTTGAAGCGCAAAAAAATCTATTGGCTCATACCTAATAACTGTTCGCGCAACTCGGGACTGCGCGTGCGCGGATCGAGCCAGATAGCAAAAAAAGCTCGGGCAAACAGAGGGTCATCGATCTCGTGCTGTAACTGCTGACCGACAAAAAACCGCGCGCCCTGCCCCGGCAGATACACCCCGGTAATCCGCGTACCGGCCTGCACATCGACAAACGATTGCTGCATCTGGACTTGCCACCGGGCCAACTGCGCCGGGCTGACGCGGCCATTGGCCAGGCGTTTGATTTCGTCGACGCTGGCCTTGACCAGGTCGTCGCGGGAAATGCTGCGGCGGTAGATCAGCTCCAGCGCAAACGGCTGGCCGTCGACCAAGGGGCGCGCGGCGCTCCACAGCCGCGCGTTGTAGACATCGAAACCGAACACGCTGTAATCGCCGGTGCCAATGATCTGCGCGCCAGGCACGGCGTCCTGCCAATTGGCCCAGGTTGGCGTCAGCAACAGCGCCCACAAGCCGATGCCGCAGCATCCGCGCAACACCTTCGGTGTTCTGTTCATCGCGGCATCGACTCCGGCAAGCCCTGATAGACAGAGCATAGCCGGGTATTGCCTCTGGCACTTTGTATACAAAAACTGCGCACATAGGCAGCAATCGCCAGTCGACAATGCTAACGTGGCGCACCTTCAACGGATGGAGACTCCTGCGTGCTGATCCTCAAACTGCTGCTGATTCCCGGTTTTCTGCTGCTGATTTCCCTGGCGGGCAAACGCTGGGGGCCGAGCGTGGCCGGGTGGCTGTCGGGATTGCCGGTGGTGGTCGGGCCGATTCTGTTTTTCCTCGCCATCGAACAGGGTTCCGCGTTTGCCGCGCAATCGGCGGTGGCGGCGTTGTCGGCGATGTTCGCGATGATTGCGTTCTGCATCACCTACGCGCAGGTGGCGCAACGGGCGAACTGGCCGTTGGCGCTGACCGCGTCGTTGTCAGTCTGGGCCGTGATCGCTGGGGTGCTGTCATTGATTCCAGCGTCCTTGCCATTCTCTGTGGCGGCGGCGGCGATTGCGCTGCTGGCATCGCCGTATCTGTTTCCCACGGTGAAACCGGTGTTGAACGGCCCGGCGCCGAAGTCGGACAAACTGATCTGGCGGATGATCGCCGGCGCCGCGTTGACCCTGGTGGTGACGATGCTCGCCAGTACCGTCGGCGAGCGCTGGAGCGGTTTGCTTGCGGTGTTCCCGGTGCTCGGCAGTGTCATGGCGGTGTTCTCGCAACAGACTCGCGGCCCGGCATTTACCGCCGCACTGTTGCGGGCGACGGCGACCGGCATGTATTCGTTTTCAGCGTTTTGTCTGGTCTCGGCACTGACGTTGCCAAGCATGGGCCTGAGCGGTTTTGCCGTCGGCGTTGCGGTGTCGGTGGGGATGCTTGGTGTGACCAAACGCCTGTTGGCCCGTCCGTTGGCGAAAGCGCAGGCACAGTAACCGCTCAGACGATTCACGCTGGAACGCCCGCCCCCCTCCGTGGGATGATCGCCCGCCTCGCGCGACCATCCACCGGAGATTCACATGTCATTGTTAAGCAAAAAAGCCGTCGTCCTGCTGGTGGCGGCCCTCGCCGGTTTCGGCGCCCTCCACGCGCAAGCGGCCAAGAAAAATGCCGGCACCGAGAAAGTCTCGATGCTCGATGGCAAACTCACTTTTGTACTGCCAAAGGGTTTCGTCGCCGACCCGCTGCCGACCAGCCCAAGCGGGACCACGGGCACGATGTACACCAACGAGGCCACAAAAACCGTGGTCATTACCGCGCAAAACAAGATTCCCGAAGGCCAGCACGTCAAGGACAACGACGGGCAGTTTCTCGACGGCAGCGTGGCGAGTTTCATTGAAGACCAGCGCAAGGCCCTGCCGGACTTCAACAAACTCAGCGAAAAGAGCCTGACCCAGAAAGGCACCGGCCTTGGCTTGCGTCAGGTCGACAGCACCGCGACCCAGGGCGGCGGCCAGACCCTCAACACCACGCTGATGGCCGGCTCCGGCACGAAGATGGCACTGGTGCAGGTAATCTCCCGCGCCAGCGACAAGAAGGGTCACGATGCCCTGGTGAAAACCATCCTCAAGGATTGAGCTGCTGCAACCAGCCGTTCAAGTCACGCAGCTCGGCCGCACTGATGCTGTGGCCGACGCCGGGATAGGCATGAAACTGCGGCTTGTAACCGAGTTTCTGTAGTTGCGCGTTGGCCTCGGTGCCGTCGTGGTACGGCACACGGTCATCGGCCGTGCCATGGCCGATGAAGATGCTCAGCGGCAACGCCTGCTGCTCGCCCTTGAGTTCAGCCTTCAACACCGGCAACAAACGTCCGCTCAACGCGGCGATCCCGCCGACGGCGACTGGCGGCCGCAGCCCCACCTCGTAGGTCATCATCGCGCCTTGGCTGAAGCCGATCAGATACACCTTGTCCGGGGTGGTGTGATATTTCTTTGCTGCTTGCGCGATAAAGTCTCGCAGTTTCTGGCCACTGACCTTCAGATCATCGGTCTCGCCGTTGTAGGCACCTTCGCCTTTCTTGCGAAACCACTGGAAACGCCCTTCACCGAGCGCCAGCGGCGCCTGCACCGACAGGTAGTTGTATTGCGCCGGGAGCTGAAATTTCATGCCGATCAGATCGGCTTCGTTACTGCCGTAGCCGTGCAGAAAAATCACCAGCGGCCGCGCCTCGGCGTCGGCGTGCACCTGCTCGATGTACTTGAGCGGCAGATCGGATTGCAGCGTGGTTTGCGCCTGCACGGCGCTGGACGCCAGCAGGGTCAACAGAGCAAAGACCTTCAACATAGAGCATTCCTTCACGGAGTGTCGGGTTCGGGGGGGAGCCTAACATTCCCGGCCAAGGAACCAAATTCTGTGGTGCTGTTGAAACCGCCATCGCTGGCAAGCCAGCTCCCACAGGATTTGTGTGAACACCATATTTGTGAACACCTTCAATCACTGTGGGAGTGTCGGGTTCGGGGAGAGCCTAAAATCCTGCGGCGTGGTTCCAAACTCAATGGTGTTGCGGATGCCGCCATCGCTGGCAAGCCAGCTCCCACAGGATTTGTGTGAACACAATATTTGTGAGCACCTTCAATCACTGTGGGAGCTGGCTTGCCAGCGATGAGGCCGTCAGATCCAATGAAGGGCTATCAGCAGTGTGCCGCCGATGGCCCCTTCGCGAGCAAGCTCGCTCCCACATTGGAAATGCATTCCCCTGTGGGAGCGAGCCTGCTCGCGAAAGGGCCGGTGAATCCAGTGAAGATCCGTCAGTCGTTGGTCAATTTCCCTGTACGAAACGCCACCCGCCCCGCCACTTTCGCCTGCCAGATCCCCGGCTCGGTATAACGCCCGCGATCCAGCGCAAACAACACGCCACTGGTGCCGGCGCGCACGGTGGTCACGCGATCCTGCAACGGATCGACCACCTCGAACAACGCATCGCCCTGCTCCACCCACTCGCCGGCATTGCGCAGAAAACTGACCACGCCATGGTGCGGCGCGAACAGGTATTCGGTGCCCTCGAACGGCAGACCTTCACAGCACTCGCCCGGCGCCACAGGCCACTCGCCGCTGATGAACCCCTGCTCCGCGAGGAAACCGAGAATCGCCTCACAATTGGCCTGCGCCTGATCGACCCGGGTGTCGCCCATGCTGCCCAGTTCCAGCGTGGTCGCCAGGTTCGCCGCCGGGATCGCGGCGTTGGGGAACGCCCGCGCCAGACGCAGCCACGGCGTCGAGCAGGATTCATCGAACGAACTGCCGCCGGAATCTTCACACAACAGCGCCACGCCGGCCTTCAAGCGTGCCGCCAGCGATTGCCACTGCGGCCAGTGCTGCGGCAGCGCGTACAAGTGAATCGCCGCGTCGAAATCACAATGCAGATCGAGGGTAATGTCGGCATCGCAGGCATGGCGCAACAATAAGCGATGCAAGGCCTCCAGTTGCGAGGCCGGGGCCGGCAGGTCTTCGAACACTTGACCCATGGCTTGGCGGATCAGTGCAACGTTGGCTTCGGCATCTGCGCCCAGACGCTCACCGATCAACGCCCCGACCGGTGCGCTGAGTTCGACGAAGGCACGGTTGAAATTCTTGCCGCTGCCCAGTTCGAAGCGGCCCATGTGCGCACCTTGCACGTGTTGATCGAGGCCGATCGGGTTGGCTACCGGCACCAGCTCGATCACGCCCTGCAAACGGCCTTGCTGTTCCAGCGCATTGAGGCGCTGCTTGAGTTCCCACGCGGTGCGCATGCCCGGCAGTTCATCGGCGTGCAGGCTGGCCTGGATGTACACCTTGCGGGGGCCCGCGCCATAGCGGAACACGCTGAGGGAGCGCTCGCTGCCCAAGTGGCTCCAGGGCAGAACATGGTCGATGCGTTGCATGGGAAGACTCCGATGTTTCTGTAGGAGCTGCCGAAGGCTGCGATCTTTTGATCTTGTTTTTCACAAGCAAAGTCAAAAGATCGCAGCCTTCGGCAGCTCCTACATGGGAAATGTGTGAAACAGGATAAATCATGGGCGCAAAAAAAGTGGCCACCGCGCAAACGGGGCCACTTTTTTCTACGGCGTATTAATGGCCGTACACGTCAAAGTCGAAGTACTTGTCCTGGACTTTCTTGTACTCGCCATTGGCGCGGATTTCGGTGATGGCTTTGTTGAATTGCTCGGCCAGCGCGGTATCGCCCTTGCGCACCGCAATGCCGGCGCCGCCGCCGAAGTACTTGGCGTCTTCGTAGGTCGGGCCAACGAATTCAAAACCTTTACCCGCGTCGGTTTTCAGGAAACCGTCACTGAGGTTGACCGAGTCGGCCAGCATCGCGTCGATACGCCCGGAAACCATGTCGAGGTTGGCTTCCTGTTGCGAGCCGTAACGCACCAGGTCGATCCCGGCTGGTACCAGCACTTCGGTGGCGTAACGGTCGTGAGTACTGGCACGCAGCACGCCGACTTTCTTGCCTTTAAGCTCGGTCAGCGGGTCTTTGACACCGGAGCCTTCCTTCATCACGAAGCGCGCCGGGGTGTGGTAGTACTTGATGGTGAAATCGACGTTTTTCTTGCGGTCGTCGGTGATGGTCATCGACGACAGGATCGCGTCGATTTTCTTCACTTTCAGCGCCGGGATCAGGCCATCGAATTCCTGCTCGACCCAAGTGCATTTGACTTTCATCTGCGCGCACAGCGCATCGCCGATATCGACGTCGAAACCGGTCAGTTTGCCGTCAGGGGTTTTCATCGAGAATGGCGGGTAACCGGCTTCGATACCGATGCGGATCGGCTTGGCGTCTTCGGCCACGGCGGTCAGGGACAACATCGACAGTGCCAGGGCACCGAACATCACTAGCTTCTTCATTTATAACTCCTGTGTGCGGAGGCTTTTATTGGCAGCTTTCGATTCAGCGTTCGGTCATGGCCAATTGGCTACAAACACCGAAGTGGCCGGCAGTCTATGGCGGCGTGCACAGGGTAAATTGTGTTTAAGCGACAAATACTTATGAAAGATCGGCGCACCGATTGACCGGGGTCAACGGGTGCGCCGTCGTGGTGCAAAGGCTGTAGGACAAGCGCTTTTTTTGCTCAGGAATTGTCTTAAAAGAACGTCAGCATTCGCAGCCGATGGCCGCATTGACTACTTGCGGCACACTCAACTGAAAGCCTTCATCCAGCCATCCGGTAACCCCGCCGATCATCTCCTTGACCGGATAACCCAGCGCTGCCAGTTTCACCGCCGCCTTGTTCGCGCCGTTGCAGTGCGGGCCGGCGCAATAGACCACGAACAGCGTTGTTTTCGGGTAGATCGCCAGCTCCGCCGCCGTCAGCAAACGGTTCGGGATATTGATCGCGCCCGGCACATGTCCGCGTTCATAGGCCAATGATCCACGGACGTCGACCAGGACAAAATCGATCTCGCCAGCCTCTTGGCTACTGAAGACGTCGGAACAATCGGTTTCGAAAGTCAGACGATTACTGAAGTGCATCAGCGCGATTGCCGACGGAGCGGCAGGGATGTCGCGAACGAGGCTGGTCATGGGTGTTGCTCCTTTGTCTGAACGGGTGTGAGCAGACTTTATCGAGCGGTCGCTTGCGGCTACAGTGGCGCACAAGACACTCACCGGGAATTTTCCGCCAAATGCCGACATCACCAGGTCTGGTCACGATTCTGGCCTACGACGGCCTCTGCACATTCGAGTTCGGCATCGCCGTTGAGGTCTTTGGCCTGACTCGGCCGGAGTTCGATTTTCCGTGGTACACCCACGCCATTGCGGCGGTCGATCAAGGCCCGATGCGCGCCTTGGGCGGCATTCAAGTACTGGCCGATGGCGGCCTGGAATTGTTGGCCGAGGCGCGCACCATCATCATTCCCGGCTGGCGCGATCGCAACGCGGCGGTGCCTCCAGCATTGATCGACGCGCTATGCCAGGCCCATGCCCGGGGTGCGCGATTGCTGTCGATTTGCTCAGGTGTATTTGTGCTGGCGGCCACCGGTTTGCTCGATGGACATGGCGCCACCACGCATTGGCGCTACACCGCCGAACTGGCGCAGCGTTTCCCGGCGATTGCGGTCGATCCGGATGTGCTTTATGTCGACTCCGGTCAGTTGATCACCTCGGCCGGCAGCGCTGCCGGGATTGACGCCTGCCTGCATCTGGTGGCGCGGGACTTCGGCACGCAAGTCGCCAACTCGGTGGCGCGGCGACTGGTGATGTCGCCGCAGCGTACTGGCGGTCAGGCGCAGTTCATTCCGACCCCGGTCAGCCCGACGCCGCGCAATGATCTGTCGCGGGTGATGCAATGGGCGCGCGAGCGTTTGCATGAACCGCTGGAGGTGCGTGATCTGGCCAGCGAAGCGGCGATGAGTGAGCGTACTTTTCTGCGGCGGTTTACCGAGGCCAGCGGGCAGTCGCCTAAAGCGTGGTTGCAGCATGAACGGTTGGCGCGGGCGCGGGAATTGCTGGAGAGCACGCCGGACAATACCGAGCAGATTGCCGAGCGTTGTGGTTATCGGTCGGTGGAGAGTTTTCGTGTGGCGTTTCGTGGGGTGGTGGGGGTGCCGCCGTCGGTGTATCGGGAGCGGTTTGGGCGGGGTGTGAGGGTTGAGTCCTGAGGTGATTTTCAGGATCTTTTTGCTTCCACCTGTTGGAATGCATTCCCCTGTGGGAGCGAGCCTGCTCGCGAAAGCGCCCTGTCAAACGCAGCATCATTTAGACATCAGCCATGAGGCTACAGCGCCTTGCGCCTTTGCCTACAACTACGCCAGAATCCGCCGGTTTGTGCGGCTTGGGGGCTGCCGGTAACTTGGTTCGCGTCACTGAATGTTCAGTGATCGGGTTTAGTCGCTCGGTGTCATCTCTAGCTTGCAAGCTGTTATTCAGTCTGGCATCTCCATGCCTGCACTCAATGGCAGCTATGCGTAGGGCGCTTTCGAGCGCGCCGGTTTAGCTAGGAGTCCGGTCGACTAACCTGCGTATAGCTGCCACCCAATGTTTAGTCGCAAACGGTGTCAGCCTCATTGAGGTTTCCTAGCATATGTTCAAAATCACTCCGAATCCGCCCGAAACAGAAGCGGAAATAGATCCAAATCCAACGTCCCCCTATTCCACACCGGGCTCCAGAAAACTCCACGAAGCCGCCGAACGCGCCCTCGATCACTACCTGAAACCCGCGCCCCCAGCGCCACCACGCAAACCCAGCACCATGTTCCTCGTCGACCCCAACACCGGCGCCGAAGACCTCATGGCCCATGCCTGCGAATCCATGGCTTCGGCCAGCGTCATGCTCAGCGACTTCGCCGCCCTGCTCGACTCGCCCTACCGCAACACCGTGCTCGGCATCCAGCAAGTGGTCATGCTCGGCGAACTCGCGGTCAACCGCGCCCTCGACAAAATCGACCCCGCCCTGAGGCAATAAACATGTCCAACAAAACCGATGCACAAGTCGTCGCGGCACTGGTGGCCATGGGTTTCAACGAACGGGACGGACGCTGGGCACAGAACGCCTGCCTGGTGCTGTTCGAAAGCGAACGCGAATCCATCGTCGCCTCCGCCGTCACCGTCCTTCCCCAACTCGATGAACTGGAAATCGACGCCGTGCTACCCGCACTGCGCCGCGTGACCCGCCGGTTCCCCTCACTACAAAGAACCGTGGCCGACACACTGGCCGAGATGGCACACGCAGCCTGATTGACCGCGTGATCGTTCTTCGCGAGCAAGCTCGCTCCCACAGGTGTTCGCGGTTACTCGCGACATTCGAGTACACCTCCGTTCCAATGTGGGAGCGAGCCTGCTCGCGAAAGCGTTCTTTCTGCTGACGAATATCTGAAAGCCAAAACCCAGGAAGGCTCAAACCATGAAGGAACATCACCCCCGCTTCCAAAGCTTCTCTTGTGTCTGGGAAGCATTGGAAGACACACCGCAGGACGCCGCCAATATGCGCCTGCTGGCCAAGTTGAGGCGAACGCTTTCAAGAGAGAACTCCCCCGTCAGACCAGCCACTCCAATGGGTGAGGCAGACAGGAAGCTACAGATGTTTTTATGGATTAGCGGTTTCTTGAAAGGTGACGAGGGCGACCACACCTTAAAATACCAACTTACAGTTGGGCCTAAATTTGAATCGGCAGTTTTGGCTGCAATGGGTTGGGAAAGCCTTGACGAAAGTCCCGACGGCGAGTGGCTGCTGACACTCGATCAAGCTCAAAAAATCGGCGTGGCGATTAATGAAAAACTGCCATCGGAACTCGATCTTTTTATAGGCCTCAGGGGTTAACTTCGGCAATGGGTCTCATCTATCAAGATCCATCTATAAGCCATGACGAGGCCATAAGACTCCTTGCCAGCGACACCGATGCAAACGTAATCGCCGCACTCGTATCCATTGGCCTGAATGAAACCGATAGAAATTGGGCTCAGGACATCTGCTTGAAATACCTGACCAGCAAAACCGAAACAATTGTGGCCGCTGCGGCTACTGCGCTTGGGCACATCGCTCGCCGACATGGCGAGCTGGATACTGAAACAGTTTTTGCGGCACTCGAATCAGCCAAGCAAACGCACCCTTCACTGCAAGGGATCATCGAAGACACGCTCGACGATATAGACGTATTCACCTGATCCATCCTGACGGCATTTGGATGAAGTAACGAACTTCATCCAAATCGACACCCCCAATCTCAATCCTCCCGCGTCAGCACTTCCAACAACTCAATCTCAAACACCAGATTCGAATTCGGCGGAATCTTGCCCATCGTCCGTTCGCCATACCCCAGATGCGCCGGCACCAGCAATTTACGCTTGCCCCCCACCTGCATGCCCATCAACCCCTGATCCCAACCCTTGATCACCCGCCCGGTGCCAATCACGCACTGAAAAGGTTTGCCACGGCTGTAGGAAGAATCGAACTCGCTGCCGTCTTCCAGCCAACCGGTGTATTGGGTGGTGATCAGCGCGCCTTTGACGGCGGTTTTGCCTTCGCCGACCTGAAGATCGATTACCTGCAGTTCATCATTCATAACATTCACTCTATTGTTCAGCCGGCAGCCGTTTTCCCAGAATTGCCGGTAATTGGCAACCTGCCAGCGCAGATCAACGTGGTATCGGAACAGAGTATTGAAGCATTAACATAGCCAACCGCCATTACTCCACGGATCGACCCGACATGCTGGCAGCGCCTGAATGACTCTGTTCTGGATCAGCCTTGCCGTGGGCGCGATCTTGCTCGCCATCATCGCCCTGCTGCTGTGGCGCGAACGCGGTTTTCGCAGGCAGCTCGCGCAGTATCGTGATCTGCTGAGACGGGCCGCCGATGGCCAACACATTCAGCAGGACGGCGACGTCGAGCGTTTCAAGCGCAGCCAGTACTTTGCGCGCATCGGCACGTGGGACTGGGAAGTCGACACGGATCGGCTGTACTGGTCGGATGCGATTTACGGCATGTTCGGGTTCAAGATCGGCGAAATCACGCCGTCCTATGCGCTGTTCTGTTCCTGCGTGCATCCGGACGACCGCACCAAGGTGCGCGAAGGCGAACTGCGCTGCCTGGAGACTGGCGAAAACCACGATGAGGAATACCGCGTGGTGTGGCCCGACGGCACGATTCGCTGGCTGCGGGAAACCGGCAACGTGGTGCGCAACGACCACGACGCGGTGGTGAAAATGATGGGCGTGGTGCGCGACATCACCGAAGAAAAAGCCTCGGCCAGCTACCTGCAACACCTCGCTCACTTCGATCCGCTGACCGGCCTGCCCAATCGCCTGGTACTGGAGCAACGCCTGTCCGAAGCGCTGGATCAAGCGCGGCAGACCGAGACCCGCGTCGCATTGGTGTTCGTCGACCTCAACGGTTTCAAAACCATCAATGATCGCTACGGCCATGCCGCCGGCGACCGGGTGCTGATCACTACGGCAACACGGTTGAAACGCATCTTGCGCGCCACCGACACCGTCGCGCGCATTGGCGGCGATGAGTTCGTGGTGATCCTGCAAGGTCTGGCGCCGAGCCTGAGTTTGCAGGACGAAGCCCGCAGCATCTGCCAGAAAATTTTCATCGAACTGTCGCCCCCGATCAGCATCGGCAACGACCAGCGCCACATCGGCACCAGCCTTGGCGTGGCGGTGTTTCCGGATCATGCGACGGCTATGGATCGCTTGCTGCACATTGCCGATCTGGCGATGTATGAGGCCAAGCGCAGTGGTAACAACCAGTATCGGTTGGGGCATCAGGTTGAAAACATCAGAGCCTGATACTGGGGTTATGAGGGTTTCAGGAGTTCCGACAATGTTTTGGTGATATCCAATATGTCTTTAGCCCGCCCCAATACCGTCCAGAAACCTGCTGGAAGCGCACGCGGGGCGCCCAGTGTTGTAAGTGTACGCTTAGCAGCAAGTTTATGAACAAACTCCGAAAGTTGAGCCTGGCGCCTTTCGATTCTTTCCAGTTGCAGCTCTTCGGTCTCATTAAAACGGTCAACGTGGTAAGCACGAAGTAATTCCAGCGCGCGATCAATACTCTCCGCCAATCGCAAACATTTGAGTCGTCGCGACTCCTGGCTCGCAAGCGAAAAATCGATGGATGGCAATTGGGAGAAAAGCGCTTGGAGAGCTTCTGTTGTCCCGCTCTGTTCTTTGATAAAACCGTCGACCAATCGCTGCTCCGATTCCGGCAAACTGGAATGTTTGGCGAGCGCCAGCAAGACCTTGTCGACTTTCCTCTTGTTGGCCTCGATGGAAACGATCAAATCAGCTAGATGCCCATAAGCCTGTTCGATACCCCCCATCGGCGGTGGAAGCGGAGTTGCATCCAGCTCGTCCAAAAATGCCTGCAGCGCATGGAAATACTCCTGCACTTCCTTTTGCGTCCATTGAGCGGGCAACGACTTGACTGCCACCTCATCAATACCTCGGACAAAAGTACAAATGGCGGGCAAGCTTTGCGCGTCAATCCCTAGCAGCTCAACGAAACTGGCGTCCAGTTGCAAGGTTGACTCGGCGGTCTCTTCGGCAAGGATCATGCGACGGGCAAAATCGTCTTCACTGACATCTTTGAAAACAGGCACCTCACTCAGAGGTAATGTGACGTGACTCTCAGGCGCTAACAGGTTATCGGCGAAAAATATCTTGCGCGTACTCCTGGCTCCTGGCAGTTCCAACATTTTTTCCGCTTGAGCATGAAAAACGAGAAATGCGATACGACTGCCCAAGGCGACGTTGGTTTTGGAGTAATTTTTTATTAAGGAAAGCAGGCCGCTTCCATCTTTACTGGTACTGGCGGCAAGACTGCTTTCGTTTGCCAACAGCAAGCAAAGAACTTCTTGGCCATGGTCGGCATTCTTGAACCAACGGAGCACGTCTTCCGGGCTAGCGGATGTAATAAACATTAACTGTCCTTAGTGAGCCATTCCTTTGGCTCGATTAAGCGACAGAAATCGTTGGTGAAGCAAGTCTCGCATAGCTCTTTCTGGCTGGTATTTTCTAGCGCTCGACCGGCTTCATCTCGACAATCGTCCCGTTGGTGATCATCACCATGACGTACTGATCATTGATCTGTACCCATTGCGCCTGATCAACAGGTTTTTTCAGGCCCTTGGTTTTCCAGTCGATGGCTTTTTCACTGCGCTGATAAATATCCGGGGCACGGTCGTTGACCTTCAGTTCGCGGTCGCTGACCGGGGATTGAACGGCCTGTTCATTTGAGGTTTGCGCCGCTTGAACAAGTGGGCTGATCCCGGCGATGCCGGCGACGAGCGCTAGGCTGGCGATTAGGGTTTTGCTGTTCATCGGTGAACCTCCTGAATTGGGTAGTACCTCAACTCCGACTGCGTGGGGCGGGAATCATTCCTTTTTTGCCGGGGGTGGCCGCTTGAGGTCATTGGAATTCGGGGGTCCTGGAGACAAAAGCAAAATCAAGAGCCCCTCACCCTAGCCCTCTCCCGGAGGGAGAGGGGACTGACCGAGGTGTTGGGCAGAAGTGCGCCGACGTGCGATACCGAGTCGAATGCAAGTTTCAAAACCAACCGAAATCGGCTCCCTCTCCCTCGGGAGAGGGCTGGGGTGAGGGCGAAACCATAAGCAGCCGTTAACGCAGCAATGGATTTATACCCAAAAAAACCATTGATCCACTTTGCACATCAATCCATGCCAATAATGCAATTAACATCTCGTTACACCTGCGCCACCATCCGCCTCAATAAAAACCGTGCGCCGCCCTCCCGTCGCGCACGTCATAAAAGCGGTGGAGTACTTTTCTATGACAGCCTCAATCCCACACGGCGGCTCGCGGGCCGGCGCCATTTTCCGGGTGACCTCGGGCAACTTCCTCGAACAGTTCGATTTCTTCCTGTTCGGCTTCTACGCCACGCAAATCGCGGCGGTGTTCTTTCCGGCGAGCAGTGAGTTCGCTTCCCTGATGATGACCTTTGCCGTATTCGGCGCAGGTTTTTTGATGCGTCCGCTGGGCGCCATTGTGCTCGGTGCGTACATCGATGATGTCGGCCGGCGTAAAGGTTTGATCGTCACCCTGTCGATCATGGCCAGCGGCACGATCTTGATTGTGCTGGTACCCGGTTACGAAAGCATCGGCCTGTTTGCACCGGCATTGGTGTTGATCGGGCGCTTGCTGCAAGGCTTCTCGGCCGGTGCGGAATTGGGCGGTGTGTCGGTGTACCTCGCCGAGATCGCCACGCCGGGTCGCAAAGGTTTCTTCACTGCCTGGCAGTCGGCCAGTCAGCAAGTGGCGATCATCGTCGCCGCTGCTTTGGGCTATGCCTTGAACGCGTGGATGGCGCCGGATGTGATTGCCGATTGGGGCTGGCGGATTCCGTTTTTCGTTGGCTGCATGATCGTGCCGTTCATCTTTGTGCTGCGGCGTAATCTGGCGGAGACCGAAGAGTTCGCCGCACGCAAACACCGCCCGAGCATGGGCGAAGTGTTCCGCACCCTCGGTCAGAACTGGGGCGTGGTACTTGGTGGCATGTTGATGGTCGCGCTGACCACCACCGCGTTTTACCTGATCACCGTGTACGCGCCGACCTTCGGCAAAACCGTGCTGCACCTGAGCACCTCCGACGCGTTGCTGGTGACCTTGCTGGTCGGTGTGTCGAACTTCTTCTGGTTGCCGATTGGCGGCATGTTGTCGGATCGTATCGGCCGTCGTCCGGTGCTGATTGCGATGTCGCTGCTGGCCTTGGCCACGACGTATCCGGCGTTGTCGTATCTGGTGCAGGCGCCGAGCTTCAGCCACATGTTGCTGTCGCTGTTGTGGCTGTCGTTTATCTACGGCCTGTACAACGGCGCGATGATTCCGGCGCTCACCGAGATCATGCCGGTTGAAGTGCGCGTTGCCGGTTTCTCACTCGCCTACAGCCTGGCCACGGCGATTTTCGGTGGTTTCACCCCGGCGATGTCGACCTTCCTGATTCAGTACACCGGCGACAAAGCCGCGCCGGGTTACTGGATGAGCGTCGGTGCGCTGTGTGCCTTGTGCGCCACTCTTTATCTGTACCGCCGTGCCGGTGGTCGTCTGCAACCTGTCGCGGCCTGAGGAAAACTCGCCATGAAAAAACTGTTTACTGTCACCGCCCTGCTCGCCGGTCTCGCGTTCAACCTCGCGGCCCAGGCCGAAGAGTTGAGCGTGATGACCTCCGGCGGCTTCACTGCCGCCTACAAAATCCTCGGGCCGAAATTCGCCGCCGCCAGCGGCAACACGCTGACCACCAGCCTCGGCCCGTCGATGGGCAAGGCGCCGGAGGCGATCCCCAACCGCCTCGCGCGCGGTGAGCATGCCGACGTGGTGATCATGGTCGGCTACGCCCTCGATGACCTGATCAAGCAAGGCAAGGTCGACCCCGCCTCGCGCGTTGAGCTGGCAGATTCGCGGATCGGCCTGGTGGTGCGTGAAGGCGCGCCGAAACCGGACATCAGCAGCGTCGACGGCCTGAAGAAAACCCTGCTCGACGCACAATCGGTGGCTTACTCCGACAGCGCCAGCGGCGTGTACATCGAGCAGCAGTTGTTCAAAAAACTGGGCATCGAAGATCAGCTGAAACCGAAGGCCAAAATGATTGCGAAAATCCCGGTGGGCTCGGTGGTTGCCACCGGCGACTATCAACTGGGCTTCCAGCAGGTCAGCGAATTGCTGCCGGTGCCGGGCGTGAGTTTCGTCGCGAAGATTCCGGAATCGGTGCAGTCGGTAACGCGCTTTGCCGCCGGCATTCCGGTCGGCGCGCAACATCCGCAAGAAGCCAAAGCCTTGCTCGCCTACCTCGCCGCGCCCGCCGCACAAGCGGACGTGCAGGCCACCGGGCTGGACTCGGTCAAGCACTGATCGTTGGCGGCTGGACTTTCATCTCCACCACCAGCCGCTCCAGCTCCAGTGCCGCCGGAGTCAACGTACGACCCCGGCGCTTGATGATGCCGACACTGCGCATCACTTGCGGATCAGTCAGCGGCACCCGCGTCAGGATCGGATGATCCGGACCGGGCATCGCCATCAGCGGCACCGCCGCCACGCCCAACCCCGCCTCGACCAGACCGATCATCGTCGTCACATGCCGGGTTTCGCAGATGCTTGAGCGCTGCGGCACCACGCTGCTTAACGCCTGATCGAGCAGAAAGCGGTTGCCGGACGTCTTGTCGAGCGAGATGTAATCCTGCTGATAGAACTCGTCCCAGCTCACACTGCTGCGCCCGGCCAACGCATGATCGCGCCGGCAGGCAACGACGTAGCACTCCTGCACAAGCGGTTCGAACTCGACTTTGGCATCCTGCGTGCCGAGAAAACTCAAGCCGAAATCCGCCTCGCCATTGACCACCGCACTCAAGACATCGTGCGCACTGGAGTCGAGCACTTTGACCTTGATGCGCGGGAATTGCTGGTGATAGCGCGCGACCACGCGAGGCATGAAGTAGTACGCCGCCGAGGGCACACAAGCGACGGTGACATGGCCCAAACGGGTCGAAGCGACTTCGCTGATGCCCAGCAACGCGACATCGAGATCATCGAGCAAACGCTCGACACTGGGCATGAATCCGCGCCCGGCCTGGGTCAGGCTGACCTTGCGCGTGGTGCGTTCGAAGAGCTTCACGCCGAGAGCGTCTTCGAGCTTTTCGATGCGTCGGCTCAACGCCGGTTGCGACAGGCGCACGGTGTCGGCGGCCTTGCGAAAACTGCCCTGCTCGACCACGGCGCGAAAGGCTTGCAGGTCGTTGAGGTCGAAGTTGATGGCCATGGCGGGAACTCGGGAGATTGATACGCTTAGGCTATAAATGTAACCAATTGATGCAACTTATTACAGACCACATGAAGATCCCCTGTAGGAGCTGCCGCAGGCTGCGATCTTTTGATCTTGATTCTTCGAAGGCAAAAGCAAGATCAAAAGATCGCAGCCTCGTTGCACTCGACAGCTCCTACAGGGGATCTTCGGTGGATGAAAAGTCGCTGTAACCCTTATCCTTGTCACCCCCGCCGTACCGTTGTCAGGAGTAATCCCCCATGCCCCATGAAGGCAATCTGTTGCAAGCCGCTGTCGTCTTTCTGTTCGCGGCCGTGCTCACCGTGCCTTTGGCCAAACGTCTGCAACTGGGTGCCGTGCTCGGTTATCTGTTTGCCGGGGTGATCATCGGCCCGTCGGTATTGGGCCTGATCGGCAATCCACAGAGCGTGGCGCATATTTCCGAACTGGGCGTGGTGTTGCTGCTGTTCATCATCGGCCTTGAGCTGTCGCCGCGACGCTTGTGGGTGATGCGCAAATCGGTGTTCGGCGTCGGTCTGGCGCAGGTGCTGCTGACCGCTTCGGTGATCGGCGTACTGGCGTTGTCGGTGTTTGGCCAACCGCTGAACAGTGCGATTGTGCTCGGCCTCGGTCTGGCGCTGTCCTCGACGGCATTCGGTCTGCAAAGTCTGGCCGAGCGCAAGGAATTGACCAGCCCCCATGGGCGTCTGGCGTTTGCGATTCTGCTGTTCCAGGACATCGCTGCAATTCCGTTGATTGCGCTGGTGCCGATGCTCGCCGGCGGTGCTCACGACACCAGTAACGCCGAAAGCCTGAACCACGCGTTGCAGGTGCTCGGCGGTATCGCCGTGGTCGTGGTCGGTGGACGCTATCTGTTGCGTCCAGTGTTCCGCGTGGTGGCGAAAACCGGTCTGCCGGAAGTGTCGACGGCCACGGCGTTGCTGGTGGTGATCGGCACGGCGTGGTTGATGGATCTGGTCGGTGTGTCGATGGCACTGGGGGCGTTTCTCGCCGGTCTGCTGTTGGCGGATTCGGAATATCGTCATGAACTGGAAGCGCAGATCGAGCCGTTCAAAGGGCTGCTGCTCGGGCTGTTTTTTATCAGTGTCGGCATGGGCGCTAACCTCAGCCTGCTGCTCAGCGCGCCGATCACCGTGTTGGGGCTGACGCTGCTGTTGATCGGGCTGAAATTGCCGCTGCTGTTCGTCGTCGGGCGTCTGGCCGGTGGCTTGAGCAAGGTCAGTGCGATTCGCCTCGGTATCGTCTTGGCGGCGGGTGGTGAATTCGCCTTTGTGGTGTTCAAGATCGGTCGTGATCAGGGCCTGTTCGAACCACGCCTGTATGACTTGCTGGTGCTGACCATCACCCTGTCGATGGCGGTGACGCCGTTGTTGCTGTTGCTCTGCGCGCGGCTGGTCAGCCCGAAAGTGCAGCCGGTGGAAGTGCCGGAAAAATACCGTGAAATAGACACTGACACGCCACGGGTGGTGATCGCCGGCATGGGCCGGATGGGTCAGATCGTGGCGCGGATTCTGCGGGCGCAGAACATCAAGTTCGTCGCGCTGGACACCTCGGTGGAAACCATCGAACTGTCGCGCAGTTTCGGCGGTGTGCCGGTGTTCTACGGCGACCCGATGCGTCCGGAAATCCTCAATGCGGCCAAGGTCGGCGAGGCGGAATATTTCGTGATTGCCACGGATGATCCGGAGACCAACATCAAGACTGCTGAGGTGGTGCGCAAGCTGTATCCGCACATGAAGATCATCGCCCGGGCGCGTAACCGTCAGCACGTACACCGCTTGGTGGATGTTGGCGCGGAGGCGATTCGTGAGACTTATTATTCGAGTCTGGAAATGAGCCGGCGCACGTTGGTGGGACTTGGTCTGACTCAGGCCCAGGCCGATGCGCGGATCAAGCGCTTCAAGCATCACGACGAACAGGTGCTGGAGGCGCAACACGCGATTTACGACGATGCGGCGAAAGTCCTGCAAACCGCCCAGGAGGCCCGGGCGGAGCTGGCGCGGTTGTTTGAATCCGACCAACTCGAAGAAGAATCGCGCAAGAGCTGACGTGTTTGCACGGATCCCGATATCAGAGCTGGTCTGACTGGCGCCATCGCTGGCAAGCCAGCTCCCACAGGGTTCGGTGTCGTATACAGAATAGGGGGACGACTCGATCACTGTGGGAGCTGGCTTGCCAGCGATGGCGCCAGCCCATTCAGTATCAATGTTTCTTGAATCAAACCATCTCCAGCGTGCGCTCCTGTTTGACCGGAGCCACTGCAAACCGATCCGCCAGAAACGGTGTGATATCCAGCGGCAGCGGCTCATCGTTGACCAGTTTGTCCAGCAGCACGCCAGTAATCGCCGAGGTCAGAATCCCGGTACGGAAGTGCCCGCAGGCATTCAAATACCCTTCCACCCCACGCATCGGCCCGAGAATCGGCAACTCATCCGGCGAACCCGGACGCAAGCCCGCCCACGTGCGTTTCAGATTCACATCCTTGAGTTCCGGCAGGCAACGCACCGCACCCTGCACCAGCCCGGCGATTTCCGGGTAGGTGGTGGTGACGTCGAAGCCTTTGTCTTCGGTGGTGCTGCCAATCAGGATCTCGCCGTTGTCCTTCTGCGCCACGTAGCAGTCGCTGGTGGTCAGGCAGCCGTTTAGAATCTTCGGCATGCGCTCCGTCAGCAGAATCTGGCCTTTCACCGGTTTTACCGGGATGCGAATCCCCGTGGCCCATTCGCTCAAGTCCGCCGCCCAAGCACCGCCGGCGTTGATCAGCGTCTTGCAGTGGAACACGCCCCCCTCGGCCGTCTGCACACCGGTGACGCGGCTGCCGTGGTGCAACACGCCGGTGACGTTGGTGTTGACGAAGATGTCGACGCCGTTCTGCCGTGCACCTTCCATGTAGGCATCGGCGAGGCGGAACGGGCTGACCTGGTGGTCGCAGAGAAACTCCAGCGCCCCGCGTGCTTCATGGCTGACGCTCGGCTCGGCCTCGCGCAACGCTGCCTGATCGAGCCAGCGCACCTGATCGGCCAGGTGCGGAATGCAGCCGACGATATGCTCGGCGTAGAGCCGGTCTTCATCGTCGTAAATGACGAACTTCAACCCGGTCTTTTCGAACTTGAAATCCATCCCGTGGTTGTCTTTCAGCTCACGGTGCAGCGCCGGGTACAGCGCGTTGGATTGCAGGGCGAAATCGAAGAATGACTCCGGCAGAATGTGCGGCGTGCTTGCGTCCACGGCTACCGCCGCACCCTGGGTTTCGCGCTTGCGGTTGGCCGACATCATGCGGAAGAAAATCACCCCGCAGCCGAGGCCGACCGACTCGCCGATTGCCCACAAACCGCCGGCCGACGCACGGGTTGCGTTGCCCGGTCGCTTGGCATCGATCAGTGCGATCTTGAGGTTTTTGCGCTTGGACAGTTGATAGGCGCAGGACGCCCCGATCACGCCGCCGCCGGCGATAACCACGTCATAGAACTTACTCATGGGCAGCGGCCTCCGTGCCGACAGACTGGAACGCGGAAAAAGGAATCGGATCAATCGGGAAACGCGGGCGCAGCCAACCGACGTCCTTGCGCCCGGTAGCCTGACGCAGGCGGTCGCTGCAGTAGCCGACGCACATCCTGCCCTGGCAATCGCCCATGCTTACGCGGGTGCGCATTTTCAGGCTGGCAATGTCTTGCACGCCCTGCTCCAGCGCCAGGTCAATGTCGGCGCGGGTCGCGTGTTCGCAGCGACAGATCACCGTGTCGGCGGCGGGCAATGCAGTCTGGCCGACGCCACGTTCGGTGTAGCGATCCACCGCCGCGCGGAAGCGCACGATGGCTTTGAGTTTGCTCAAGTAGCGGTCGCGGCGCACGCGAGCCAATTCCTCTTCGAGCACGCCGCGTTGCAGCAGAATAGAAGTTGCGGCGATCTTGCCGGCGAGCATCGCCGCCTCACCGCCGCGAATCCCGCCCATGTCGCCGGCCAGATGCACGTGAGGTTCGCTGCCTTGCTGCCAGACGTTCGCGTTGGCGCGCAGATAACCGTCGTCGCTGAAGCCATGGTCCAGGCCCATCTGCTGACTCAGTTGGGTGCGCGGAATAAAGCCGTAACCGACCGCCAGGGTCTTGGCTTCGAAGCGCTCGACGCGGCTAAGGTCCGGTTCCCAAGTCGCCGAGTACGGCGCGACGCTGACGCTTTTCAGCTCGCCCTCGCCGTGGGCTTCGACCACGCCCCAGCCGTAGTTCATTGAGATGCCGTGCAGCTTCAGGTAGGCGAGCATGCTCAAACCATCGAGAAACAGCTGCGGTTTGTTCAGCAGTGCGAGACTTTCGCGGGCAATCTTGCCGAACGCACAGGCTTCATACACGCCCGCGACGCTAACGCCCGAAGCGTGCAACTGCGTCGCCACCAGCGGCAGCAACGGCCCGGTGCCGGCGATGATCACCGGCCCTTGCGGCTTGACCACGCCGCTTTTGATTTGCAGTTGCAGACCGCCGAGCATGATCACCCCCGGCAAGGTCCAGCCGGGAAACGGCACGCTGCGCTCATGGCATCCGGCAGCCAGGAGCAACTGCGGATACTCGATCTCGTGCAGTTGCTCGTCGCCATCGAGCACCACCAGCGCGCGGCTGCCTTCGGCGCCGACCACACGATGGTTGAGGCGCACGTCAATCAGCCCGGCCTGCTCCTGAAAATCACCGTGCAGTTTGCCCAGCGCTTCGGAGTAGCGCGGGCCGAGATAATCCAGTTGCACGCCATCACGCAGCGGCCCGCGATAGACCACGCCGCCGAGGCGCGAAGCTTCTTCGAGCAAGGTGCAGCGCACGCCGTGGCGCGCCAGTTCGATGGCCGCCGCCATCCCCGCCGGGCCGCCGCCGACAATCACCGGTTGCAGGTTCATACGACCACCTCTTGCGTGGTGATGCGGTTGACCCGGGTTTCAATCTGCATGCCGTCACGCACCACGGTCTGGCAGGCGCGGCGTTTGTGCTGGCCATTGATTTTCACCAGGCAGCACTGGCACACGCCCATGCCGCAATAGGCGCCGGTGATCTGGTCGTGATCATTGCGGGCAATCTGGCGAACGCCGAGGGACTGGATAACGCTGAGGACGGTTTCGCCGATAGCGGCGGTGACCGCTTGGCCGTTGATGTGGACGGTCATATCCGCCTGCGCCAACGGCTGGATATCGAAAGTTCTTTCTTGGCAGTGCATTGCGATGTTCATCCGTGAAAGTTCGGTTGAGGTGGTGTCAGCTCCTTGCTGCACTACACCGTGTCGACGCATTTATTGTGGCTGTGAGGGGGCGTCGACGCGGGTACTCCGTCAGCGCAACAAGGTGCGCGTGAAGCACTGTAGTTCATACCTCAGCAAAGGCCGGGATCATTTACGTTAGGCGATATCGCCACAGCAAATATTGATCCAGGCCAGTGAAAGCGGTTGGATTGTCCAACGATCAATTGGAGAAGACGAACTGCCCTTTGATCTTTTTCGCGCCGATGAAACCCAGGTCCGGGAACAGCAGGGTTTTGATCCAGGCGGCGTAGAACACAATGGCCAGAGTGATGCCGACGGCAATCACGGTCGACAGCGGATCTTCCTCATAACCCTTGAACATGCGTGAAACCTGACTGACGGTCAGGATGACGTAAACGGTGTAAGCCGCCGCCACGTTCTTGTAGAAGCCCCATGCAAACAACAACGGAATGCCGCCAGCGATCAGCAGCATGGTCAGTGCCAGACCGGCGCTTGCGTCATAGAACAGGAAGAAACCGAAGACTGCGCCGATCAATGCCTGGATGCAGGTCAACACTACGAGCAGAGTGACTTTGAGTGAATGCTTTTCTCTGAGGGCCGGATCCGGACGCCCCCCGATCCAGGCCGCCAACACGCGATCTTTGACCGCACCGCCCGACAACGCTTTGAACGTTTCGGTTTTCGAGCGCCCGGCTTCGAGCATTTCCACCAACTGGCGTTTGATTTCCTTCTTGTCCAACGTGTTCATCCTTAAAAAGAGGTAAAAGCGGCCAATCCACTTCCGGCGGCGATTCTCGCCGTTGCCCCCGCAGAAAGCAAAAAGCCGCTTCCACCCGAAGGTGGAAGCGGCCGAGGCATGCGCCTCAATCGAGCAATCAGTGCACGAACAGGGCGATCAGGATGATGATCGGGATCGGTACGCCGAGGAAAAACAGCAGTAGTGAGCGCATGGTCATGCTCCTTGTTTAACGGACTGGAGTGGTCGTGGTGTAGGTGTCGACTTCTACGTACTCGACGGCATCCCGACGACGACCGCCGTAAGTAGCCGCGAGGCTGGCGAAGAACGCACCGGCCAACAGCGAGATGAACATCCACAGCGAAGTCCAGGCAGCGACTTTCGCGGCGGTGTCGGCGGCTTGTTGAGCTTTCAGCTTGGCGTCGGCCAGGGCTTTCTGAGTGCGGGCGTAGATTTCATCGACGCGGCGCTCGGCATCGGCCTGAGTCAGGTTGGTCCGTTGGGCGACCAGTTGCGCGAGGTAGGTACGGTCTTCGGCACTCAGCTGACCGTTGGCCAGGCTTTGCGCAAAGATCCGGGCCACGGCGCCATGGGCGGCATCATCGCTGACGGAGGCCGGACGGTCATCGCGGAACAGGCTGTCGATGTAGTAGCCATACTGGTTGCTGTCGGTGTTGGCCGCAGCAGAACCGGCCGCTTGAGTCATGGCACTGGCGGCACCGCCGGCAACACTGGCACCGGCCTGCACACCACCACTGATCACACTGCTGACCGAGCCGACCACCAGAACCGCAGTGACCAACGTCGCCACACACCAGGCGAGGAAGCCGTGCGCGGTATCGCGGAAATACACTTCATCGCCGTGCATGTTCGCCCACTTCACCCGCAGGCGACCGGCGATGTAGCCCCCCATGCCGGAAGCGATGATCTGCGTCGCCGCCAGCCAGACAATCGTTGAAATGCCCAGGCCCTTGGCGCTGACGCCCTCTCCGGCCCACGGTGAAACGGCAGAGAAACCCAAACCGAACCCGAGCAGGACCAAAATCATCGACAGGGCTGCGGCAGCCGCAGCACCGGCGAAAATCGCGCCCCAGGACACGCCCGAAACGCTGCTCGACTCTTCAACGGCGGGATAAAACCCATCAGGGGATCTATTCATTGTTGTTCTGCTCCAGGCATGAAAAATGGTGTTACAACTCGTCATCAGAGGAATTGCAGTGACCGTGCCAGTCGCGAAAAATAAATAAATCCTTTTGTTTCAATCAGTTATAAAGAATGAACTTCCCAGGACCATGCAAATTGCAACAAGGGCCGGATAACAGCGGGTTTTATGCATTGGCACAAATGCCAGTTATTTGCGTTTGTAGCTCTTGTTACCGCCTGGGGTCAGGCAATACACCCCGCCACGTGGGCCGGTGCAAAACGAACCGGAGCCGCAGGCGCAGCCATCATCGCTTTGCAGGAGGTTTTGCGGACGGGCCTGCCGCTGCTCGCCAAACATCGCCGCACAGCTTTTCTTCGAGCCGCTGATGGAGCCGTCATTGCACAGGAACAGATCACCGTCGCAGCGATCAATCCCGCCCTTTTTGCCGGAACACGGCGTGTTGGCCGCCCATGCCGAGGCGCTGAACAACACCAGCAACAGACCGGTGATCGGCATCCAGCCACGGCGAATCGAAAGACGCACGGCACCACTCCTGATGGAAATTGTGGCCAGATGATATCAACGTTGCGGCAAATAAATCCCCAAGGCGCGCAAATGACAGCTACAACATGAAAGTTAATTTAAAGCGTCAGCGGAATTTCTTGGCAAAATGCTGCCATTCCGTTTGAACCGATCAGCAGGCCTGCCTATGACTCGTATCTTGACCATCGAAGACGACGCCGTGACTGCGCGGGAAATCGTCGCCGAACTGAGCAGCCACGGGCTGGAAGTCGACTGGGTCGACAATGGCCGCGAAGGCCTCGACCGCGCCGTGAGCGGCAATTACGACCTGATCACCCTCGACCGCATGCTGCCCGAACTCGATGGTCTGGCCATCGTCACCACCCTGCGCACCATGGGCGTGGCCACACCGATCCTGATGATCAGCGCCCTCTCTGATGTAGACGAGCGTGTGCGCGGCTTGCGCGCCGGCGGCGATGATTACCTGACCAAACCATTCGCCACCGACGAGATGGCCGCGCGAGTTGAAGTGTTGCTGCGCCGACAGAACAGCGGCGCGACTCAGGCGACAACCTTGCAGGTGGCCGACCTCGAACTGGATTTGATCAGCCATGAAGCACGCCGTGCCGAACAAGTGCTGACGCTGTTGCCGACCGAATACAAGTTGCTCGAATTCCTTATGCGCAACAGCGGCCAGATCCTCTCGCGGATGATGATTTTCGAAGAGGTCTGGGGTTATCACTTCGACCCCGGCACCAACCTGATCGACGTGCACATCGGCCGTCTGCGCAAGAAGATCGACGCGGTCGGCCATGTGCCGCTGATCCGCACGGTACGGGGTTCAGGTTATGTCATTGCCGAACCCGTCTGACGGCTGGCGTTCCTCCAGTAGCCGCTTGCTGGCGCTGTACAGCTCGTTGTTCGTGGCCTGGAGCGCGATCCTCATGGGGGTCATGTATTACGAGGTTTCCGGCTATCTCGACAACCTCGCCAAACATTCGCTGATGCAACGTCAGCACTTGTTTTCGCACTTTCGCGGCGCACAGTTGGAAGACGCCCTCGCCGCCAGCATGACCTTCGATATTCGCGGCATCGACGCCTATGGCTTGTTCGATGCCGATGGCGTTTACCTCGGCGGTGCATTGCAGCAGATTCCCGAAGGCCTGCCGCTGGACGGCAAGATCCACATGCTCGCCGACTGCGCCGATTCCGATGACCCGACTCTGCCCAATGACAGCTGCGACGCGGTCGCCACGCAAACCCGCGACGGTCGCTGGCTGGTGTTGCTGCGCGACAACGGCTCGCTGTTTGCGGTGACGCGGATCATTTTGCATGCGTTGTTCTGGGGCGTGTCGCTGACGATCCTGCCGGGGATTGCCGGTTGGCATTTGCTGCGGCGTCGGCCGTTGCGACGGATTCGGGCGATTCAGGACAGCGCCCAGGCGATTGTCGCCGGCGACCTGACGCATCGTTTGCCACTGTCCAATCGCCGCGATGAACTGGACATGCTCGCCGCCATCGTCAACGCCATGCTGGAGCGCATTGAGCGCTTGATGAATGAAGTCAAAGGCGTCTGCGACAACATCGCCCACGATTTGCGCACGCCGCTGACGCGCCTGCGCGCGCAGTTGTATCGCATGCAGCAGCAGGCCGGCGAAGGCTCGCAGGAGGCCGCGCAACTGGATCTGGTGCTGGCGGAAGCGGACACGCTGATGGCGCGGTTTCGCGGCTTGTTGCGGATTTCCGAGCTGGAAGATCGTCAGCGCCGTTCAGGTTTTGTCCAACTCGATCCGGTGCAGTTGCTCGAAGAGTTGCATGAGTTTTACCTGCCACTGGCCGAGGAAGGCGAGCTGCGTTTCGACCTGAACATGCCGGAGACACTGCCGCTGCTCAATGGTGATCGGGCGTTGTTGTTCGAAGCGCTGGCGAATTTGCTGAGCAACTCGATCAAGTTCACACCGGTCGGCGGCACGGTCATGCTGCGTGGCGTCAACGCCGGGGGGCAGACGCGGATTGAAGTGCACGACTCCGGGCCAGGGATTCCCGAGGCTGAGCGTGAGGCGGTGTTCCAGCGCTTTTATCGTGCCGAGGGCGGACAGCCGCAGGGTGGGTTTGGCTTGGGGTTGTCGATCGTCGCAGCGATCGTCAGCTTGCATGGCTTCAGTCTTGAAGTCGGCAGCAGCGATTTGGGCGGGGCGAAACTGGTGCTCGATTGCCGGCAGAGCCTGATCGAAAATTCCTGATTCTGCCGATACTCCAAATCGACGCAGTCCCTGTGGGAGCTGGCTTGCCAGCGATGAGGGCCGGTCAGCCGCCGTATAAGGTGACTGAACCACCGCAATCGCTGGCAAGCCAGCTCCCACAGGTTTTTGTGCTGGATGATTAAGCGGGGTAATTGGCTCGGAGTGCCTCGAGACCACCCTGATAGATGCCGTTGAACAGCGCCACCACTTCCTCATCGCTCACGCCTTTGGCGTTAAAGCGCCCCGACCACGTCACCCGTGCGCCCTGCCCCTGTGCTTCAACCTTGATCGTCGCCAGGTAATCAGTCGCCGGAAACGGTGCCTGTTCAATCGAGTAGCTGTAAGTCTTCGCGGCGTTGTCGAACGCTTGCAGACGTTCGACCACCACGCCGCCGTCAGCGGTCTGCAAGGTGCGCACACGGCCACCGTCGCTCAATTCACTGTTGGGAATAAAAGGCAGCCAATCGGGCAGCGTGTTGAAGCCGCCGATCAATTGCCAGACCTGATCGGCCGAAACCGGAATATCGATGGTTGCGGATGCTGTTGGCATAAATAAACGTCTCTCCAGAATTCAGATAGTCAGGCTGTCGACCACGCCGCCATCGACGCGCAGAGCAGCGCCGGTAGTGGCCGAGGACAGCGGCGATGCAATGTAGGTCACCAAATGCGCCACCTCTTCAACATCCGCGACACGCTGGATGATCGAGGTCGGGCGGGCCTTGAGCACAAAGGCGTCGGCTTCATCGCGCAGGTTGCGCCCGGATTCGGCGGCGGCATCCTTGAGCATGTCTTGCAGGCCATCGGTGAAAGTCGGGCCCGGCAGGATCGCATTGACCGTCACGCCGGTGCCAGCCAGACGTTTGGCCAGACCGTGGGACACCGCCAGATTGGCGCTTTTGGTCACGCCGTAGTTGATCATGTCGGCCGGTGTGGCGACGCCGGATTCCGAGGACAGGAAAATCACTCGGCCCCAGCCCTGCTCGACCATCGCCGGCACGTAATGCCGAGACAGGCGCACGCCGGAAATCACGTTGACCTCATAGAAGCGCGTCCACTCGCTGTCCGGTGCTTCGAAGAAATCAACGGCGTCGAAGATGCCGAGATTGTTCACCAGAATGTCCGCACGCGGCTCGGCGGCAAACAGTTTTTGTGCGCCTTCGGCGGTGCCCAGATCGGCAGCCAAACCACGCAACTGCGCACCCGGAACTTTCTCGCGAATACTCGCCAACGCCTGTTCAACTTTGCCCGTGTCGCGGCCGATCACCACCACCGTGGCGCCGGCTTCGGCCAGCGACTGGCTGATACCCAAGCCGATACCAGCAGTGCTGCCGCTGACAATGGCCAGTTTTCCACTCAGATCAATCTTCATGCTTTCACCTCATCGATTGGCAATGGTGCACGTTCGGAAACCAGTTGGGCGTCGCGCATCGCCTGCCAAAAACCGGCAGGAATAACGGCTGACAATGCAGCGACGTCTTCAGCAATTCGGCCGGGTTTGCTGGCCCCGGGAATCACCGCCGCAACAGCGGGATTGGCCAGCGAAAACTGTAGCGCAGCGGCTTTGATATCGACGTTGTAAGCAGCGGCGATGCGTTTGATCTGCTCGACCTTGGCGATGACTTCAGGGCTGGCCTGCTGGTATTCGAAGTGCGAGCCACCGGCCAGGATTCCAGAGCTATAAGGGCCACCGACGACGATTTCAACGTTCTGCGCTCGGGCCGAATCCATCAACCGTTGCAGCGGGCGTTCGTGATCGAGCAGCGTGTAGCGACCGGCCAACAGGAATCCATCCGGCTGCGCCTCGCTGAGGTCGAGGGTCAGTTCGCACGGCTCGACCTTGTTCACACCCAGGCCCCAGCCTTTGATCACGCCTTCTTCGCGCAACCGGGTGAGGACTTTGAACGCGCCGGTGCGGGCCTGGTTGAAGTACTCCAGCCATTGATCACCGTAGAAGTCCTGAGCGATGTCGTGCACCCAGACAATGTCGAGGCGATCGGTTTGCAGGCGTTTGAGGCTGTCCTCGATCGAACGCAGCGTTGCATCGGCGCTGTAGTCATTGACGATCTTGTTCGGGCGACCGTGTTCGAATACTCCACTTTTCTCACCGAGATCACGGGCAGCGGCGTCTTCGACTTCATCGAGGATGACCCGACCGACCTTGCTGCTCAGCACATAGTCGTCACGCTTGTATTGCTTCAGCGCTTCACCGAGGCGGATCTCCGACAGACCGGAGCCGTAGAAGGGCGCGGTGTCGAAGTAACGCACACCGGCATCCCACGCGGCATGCACGGTGGCTTGCGCTTCTTCTT
Organism: Pseudomonas sp. NPDC085632; assembly: GCF_044541255.1. NCBI lineage: Bacteria > Pseudomonadati > Pseudomonadota > Gammaproteobacteria > Pseudomonadales > Pseudomonadaceae > Pseudomonas > Pseudomonas sp. NPDC085632. The sequence continues at coordinate 156,725 of NZ_JBITSX010000004.1, forward strand.
CGGGGATGGCGCGGAACATATTGCCCAGGGGGGCGGTGCCGAAGCCCAGTTGGCCGGGCAGTTTGTCTTTCAAGCTCATGGGTTTTTCCTCGATAGGTTCTGGGTCTGTGTGACCGTTGAGCAGATCCTAGATTGCGACACCGAGACCGTCCAAGACATAATGCGCAGCACTTGAGTCCCTATAGGTCTGACATGATCGACATCCGCCAATTGCGCTACTTCGTTGTAGTCGCCGAGGAAGAACACGTCGGCCGCGCCGCCGAACGGCTGCATATTTCCCAGTCGCCACTGAGCCGGCAGATCGCCCAGCTCGAAGAACGCCTGGGCCTGACCCTGTTCGAGCGCAGCCAGCAACGCATTCGCCTGACCCGCGACGGCCAGACTTTTCTTGCCGAAACCCGTGCCCTGCTCACCCACGCCAGTCGCCTCGAATCACTCGGCAAACGCCTGGGCCGTGGCGAGGAAGGCGGTTTGTGCATCGGCTATATCGAGAACGCCATGCACGCCGGCGTCTTGCCCAATGCCTTGCGCGTGCTGCGCGTGGACCGGCCGAATGTGCATGTCGCGCTGTACAACCTCAGTTCCGCCGAGCAGTTGGAAGGCTTGCGACAGCGTAGTCTCGATATCGCGTTGGTGAGTGAGCCGCCGACCGATGACGATCCGGATCTGTTGGGCTTTCAGGTGCTGGATGATCCGATGCTGCTGGCGCTGCCGGAACATCATCCATTGGCGCAGCAAGCGGCGTTGAACCCCGAGGATCTGGCCGATCAGGAATGGATCGGCGTGCAGCCGCGTCAGGATGCCAACGATGAGTTTGCCAGCGCCTGCATCCGCGCAGGCTTCACCCCCGATGTGCGCATGCAGGCGACCGAGCCGTTTACTGCGCTGGGGCTGGTGGCGTCGGGGTTGGGGATTGCGATGATTCAGAAGGGTTTGAGCCATAACGCGCCGCCGGGTGTGGTGTTGCGGGAGCTGCCGTGGCTGACCTTGACCACGCCATTGTGGGCGGCGTGGCACCGGATCAATTTGCGGCCATTGGTCGAGACCTTCCGCACCGTTTTGACAGGTAATGAGATTTCCGCTGACTGAACGGGCCTCATCGCGGGCAAGCCCGCTCCCACAGGTTCATGGGTGAGCCTGAACTTTTTGTACGCCGCAAATCCCTGTGGGAGCGGGCTTGCCCGCGATGAGGCCAGCAGCCACAACCATTGCCCTCGGGCGTTCTACACTCAACGGATACGCCCCCAGCCGTGAGGTGACCATGAAAATGTCTGCGCAAATGACCGTTGTCGCGGTACTCGCCACCCTTGCCTGGCTGGGTCTGGCGGTGTGGGGCATTGGCGGTGTGGCGATGTTCTTTTCCCACGGCTCATTGGTGGTCGTGGCATTGGCGACGGTGGCCATGGTGATCGCCTCACTGTTCAGCGAGGTCAACCTCAGCTCTGGCGAACGTGAGGACCGCGCCAATCGTTGGGTGATTCCAGCGTTTGGTGTGATCGGGCTGGTCAGTGGTTTTTTGCCGGCCTATTGCGACCGGGTGAATTTCTGGACGGTGGGCGCTGAAGGCATGCGCTGGCTCGGCGCGTTGCTGTTTATCGTCGGTGGCGCGCTGCGATTGTGGCCGGTGTTTGTGCTGGGGCGGCGGTTCAGTGGGTTGGTGGCGATACAGCCGGGGCACCGGTTGGTCACCGATGGCATTTACCAACGGCTGCGCAATCCGAGTTATCTGGGGTTGGTGATCAATGCCGTGGGCTGGGCGCTGGCGTTTCGTTCGGTAGTCGGACTGATGCTGGCGGCGCTGACACTGATCCCGTTGATTGCCCGGATTCACTCGGAAGAAGCCCTGCTGCGTGCGCAATTTGGGGCGGAGTACGAGGCTTATTGCGCGCGGAGTTGGCGGTTGCTGCCGGGGGTTTACTGACCACAGGGCAACACTTAACCCTGTGGGAGCTGGCTTGCCAGCGATAGCGGTGGTTCAGTCAAATTTATAGTGACTGACAGGGCCTCATCGCTGGCAAGCCAGCTCCCACAGGGACTGTGTTGTGTCAGTTTTTTTGCAGGTGAAGTTTGCCGTCGCTGTCGACCTTGACCTGCACCGCAGCATAACTGGCCAACGTCGCATGGACCGTTTCCAGCGGATGCTGATGTGTCGTGGTGATGATCATCAATGGCGCACCCGCAGCTTCAGCAGCCTGAATGCCGACGGTGGCGTCTTCGAAAATCAGGCAATCACGCGCTTCCAGACCAAGCCGCTTGGCCGCCAGTAAATAGCCGGCCGGATCAGGTTTGCCGGCCTTGACATCTTCAGCGGTGATCATCACCGCAGGCTCAGGAATCCCCGCCGCCGCCATCCGCCGCAACGCCAGATCCCGTGGCGCCGACGTCACCATCGCCCAGCGATCGGCAGGCAGGCTGTTGAGAAAAGCCGCGGCGCCGGGAATCTCGACAATGCCTTCGACGTCTTCGATTTCAGCCTTGGTGATGAACGCCGCTTGCACCTCGGCATCCACGCCCGGCAGGTTCAGACGATTGATCGTGTCGATGGCGCGCGCGCCGTGAATGGTCGGCAAAAAGGTTTCCACATCGATGCCATGGCGCACAGCCCAGGCTGACCAGATCCGCTCAGCGGCGGCGATGGAATTGAGGACAGTGCCGTCCATGTCGAACAGAAACGCGCCGAACGCGTGATCGAATACAGCATCGTGAGCAGACAAAGGGTCGCATCCTCTGGCAAAAAACCGGGCGGGCAATGTAGCACTTGCCCGGTCGATTCACCCAGCGTGTCAGTGCAGGCGCGATGCCTTGGATTTGAAGGCGCTGTCGACGCAGTCGAGCAATTGACCGATGGCCCAGGGCTTTTTGATGAACGCCACCGAATGCTTGACCCCGGAGGTCTCGGGCGTTTCATAACCGGACATGACCATCACCGGTTTGTCTGGCCAGCGGTCGCCGACCAGGTTGGCCAGGTCCGCGCCATTAAGGGTGCCGGGCATGGTGATGTCGGTCAGTAGCAACGCCACGTTCGGGGCGTTTTGCTCAAGGTAAAGTGATGCGGCGTCGGCGCTGGTTTGCGGCTCGACCCTGAAACCTTCCTCCTGAAGAATTTCGCAGAGAAACTCCAGAATCAACGGATCGTCTTCAACCACCAGAATCAACCCGCCAGGAAGGTGCTCGTCCGCTGTCGGTATTGGGCACATGGAACTGCACTCCCTGAATTGCATTAACGATTTAGCGGCTTGAATCCGCTGCTTAACTGGTATGAGCGGCGGGCTCTGCAGAAATTCATTTTTGATACAGGTCTTTTGCGAAACGGCGCTTTTGCCCGTCAGCGGCGATCGTTCGCAGCGGTGTATTTGTGGTTAAAATGCCGGCCCTTTTGCTTACCGATCCTGACCGATGACCCCTGAAGCCCTCGCCACCCTCCATGCCCATCTGCTGCCGGCCCTCGCGGCCGCACCGAGCGAAACCCGTCGCCTGTTCCACGGGCGCGGACGCCGCTGGGCCGGGCTGGAGCAGTTGACCGTGGACTGGCTGCAAGGCGTGGTGCTGGTGTCGCTGTTCAAGGAGCCGGCGCCTGAGCAACTGGACAATCTCAAGGCGTTGCTGCTGGAAATCACCGGTTCCGTCGAATGGAAACAGTCTGGCGCCCACACGTTGCTGATCCAGCATCGCTACTTGCCGCAGAGCACCGCCGAATGGCTGCTGGGGGATGAGATCGATGAAATGAGCATCGTCGAGGGCGGTTTGCAGTACCGCGTCGACCTGGGCCGCAAGCAGAACGCCGGGCTGTTTCTCGACATGCGTTACGGGCGCAACTGGGTGCGCGAACAGGCCAGCGGCAAGCGAGTGTTGAATCTGTTTGCCTACACCTGCGGGTTTTCCGTGGCGGCCATCGAAGGTGGCGCCAACCATGTGGTCAACCTGGACATGTCCCGCGCGGCCCTGAGCCGTGGCCGCGACAATCATCGCTTGAACGGCCATGACCTGAGCAAAGTCAGTTTCCTCGGTCACGACCTGTTCAAATCCTGGGGCAAGGTGATCAATAGCGGTCCGTATGACCTGGTGATCATCGATCCGCCGTCGTTCCAGAAAGGCAGTTTCCTGCTGACCAAGGATTACCGGCGCGTGCTGCGTCGTTTGCCGGAATTGCTCACGGCGCAAGGCACGGTGCTGGCGTGCATGAATGACCCGGCGTTCGGTTCGGACTTTTTGATTGATGGCGTGACCCAGGAAGCGCCGAGTCTGCGCTTTGAGCAGCGGCTGGAGAATCCACCGGAGTTTCCGGACATTGACCCTGAAAGCGGCCTCAAGGCTTTAGTCTTCCACCGCACCCCCTGACACCCCGCCATCGCGCAAACACCACGGCCCCCTGTGGGAGCTGGCTGGCCAGCGATGAGGACGGCGCAGTCGACATTTTCATCGCCCGACATAGCACCATCGCTGGCAAGCCAGCTCCCACAGGTTTTGTGGTGAATCAGGGAGTTGGTGGACGCAACACCAGCGCAAACAACTCACCATGCCCGGTGACATTGAGCTTGTGATACAGATTGCGTCGATGCACTTTGACCGTCTCCGGCGAGATGCCCATCTGCTGGGCCATCGCCTTGCTGGAGAAACCCTGCAAGATCAGCCGCGCCGTATCGACTTCACGCAGCGTCAGCCGCGCATCGAAGCGGTCAAGCAACGTCGCCAGATCCCCGACCGGCGTTTGCGCCACCGCGCCCTGCGGCGGCAACAACTGCGCATGCCGACGCATCGCCGCCAACACCCAGTCACGCACGCACAGCAGTCGGCCCTGCTCGGCCATGTCGAACAGCGTCGAACGGCCCAATGACAAACCGAGCACACCCCCCTCGACGTTGATCATGAACTGCAACTCGTCTTCGCCCACCACCGAGCGAAAGTAGCTCTGGTAGTACTCGCTGTGCAGAAACTGGTCCGGCGCCACCGAGGCGAGGCTGTGCAAGCCGTCGGCAATACCGGTCGAAGCGGTCTGATAAAACGGATCAAGCAGGTACATGCCGGCGCTGTAACTGGCCAGTTCTTCCTGCTCGTCGGGGCGACCCTTGCTGTCGAAGTCGATCAGCAACTGCGGCGCCTGCCCCGCTTGCATCAACGCTACCAGCGCATTGTCCAGCGGCACCAGCAAACGCAACGTGTCCACCAGCGCGCGCCAGAAACCCTCTTGGCCAACACCGGCAAATACCCGGGCCAGGCTTTGATGCACTGGCAACTCCTGCAGCAACGCGTCCACGCACTACCCCTTTTGAGTAACCCATGATGGGAATGGGTCAGGCCTGGCCAGCCCGATAGGCTGACCACTCCTGTTCATCACCGGCCTGCACAGGCCAGGAGTGCCGCATCATGCGTCGTCACCGAGGCTGTATCAACCTCAGTATCCAACTGGGCCTGCTGGCCGGGATTGGCGCCACCTCGATGGCCATGGCCGCCGACGCGCCGAGCGTGCACGTCTACAACTGGTACGACTACATCGGCCCGAACACCCTGCACGATTTCCAGCGCGACAGCGGTATCCAGCCGGTCTACGACACCTTCGACAGTGCCGAAGTCCTCGAAGGCAAACTGATGACCAGCCGCAGCGGCTACGACGTGGTGGTAGCCAGCAACTTCAGCCTGCCGACGCTGATCAAGGCCGGCGCCCTCGCCCCGCTGCCGCGCGACCAACTGCCGGGCTGGAAGAATCTCGATGCCGACCTGCTGGCGAAACTGGCCAACAACGATCCCGGCAATCAGTACGCGGTGCCGTACCTGTGGGGCACCAACGGCATCGGTTACAACATCGACAAAGTGCGCGCGGCGCTGGGCGACAAGGCGCCGGTGGACTCGTGGGACTTGGTGTTCAACGAAGCCAACCTCGCCAAACTCGGCCAGTGCGGTGTGGCGATGCTCGATTCGCCGTCGGAGATGCTGCCGGTCGCCCTGCATTATCTCGGCTTGCCACCCAACAGCACCGACCCTGATGACTATAAAAAAGCCGAAGCGCTGCTGCTGAAATTGCGTCCGCATATCGCTTACTTCAACTCATCGAAATTCATCAGCGACCTGTCCAACGGCAACATCTGCGTAGCGGTGGGTTGGTCGGGGGCGATGCTCGAAGCCAAGACCAATGCCGAGCAAGCCAACAACGGCGTGAAGATCGCCTACAGCCTGCCCAAGGAAGGCGCGCCGGTGTGGTTCGACACGCTGGTGTTGCTCAAAGACGCGCCGAACCGTCCTCAGGGCCTGGCCTTTATCGACTATCTGCTGCGCCCGGAAGTGATCGCACCGGTCAGTGATCATCTGTCGTACCCCAATGGCAACCGCGCGGCGACAGCGCTGGTGGCCGCCACCACGCGGGATAACCCGGCGGTTTATCCGTCTGCCACGGCGATGGCCACGCTGTACACCCTTGAACCCCTGCCCAAAGCCACCGAGCGCGTGCGCACGCGGGTGTGGAGCAAGGTCAAGAACGGCCAGTAACCCGTTTTTTGAACATTTCACAAAACCCTGTGGGAGTGAGCCTGCTCGCGAAAGCGGTGGGTCAGGCACTGACGTGTTGAAAGTGCCGACGCCTTCGCGAGCAGGCTCGCTCCCACAGGGTCAGTGCACAACCCCGCATTTTTTAGAGAGACAGAAACCAATGAAACCTCGTGCCCGTGACCTCAACATCCGCATCGGCCAACTGCATCCCGGCCCGCTCAACGCCATCACCGATGTACCCGGCGTGCGCGTCGGCCACAGCAACGTGCGCGGCCGCAGCGGCGCCGGGCGCGACATTTGCACCGGTGTCACGCTGATTGAACCGCGCCCGGGCTCGACCAATCAGCAACCGTGTTTTGCCGGCGTGCATGTGCTCAACGGCAATGGTGACGCCACCGGACTTGAGTGGATTCGCGAGGCCGGCCTGCTGACCAGTCCGATTGCCTTCACCAACACCCACAGCCTCGGTGTGGTGCGTGATGCGTTGGTAGCACTGGATCGCCAGCAGCAACCCGACGACGGTCGTCTCTACTGGAACATGCCAGTAGTGCTGGAAACGTTTGACGGTTTGCTCAATGACATCAACGGATTTCACGTCCAGCCTGAACACGTCGCCGAAGCGCTCTTCGCCGCCGTGGATGGTCCTGTCACGGAAGGCGCCGTCGGCGGCGGTAGCGGCATGATCTGCCATGAATTCAAGGGTGGCATCGGCACTTCGTCGCGGCGCTTGAACGCTGCCCAGGGCGGCTGGACTGTGGGCGCGATCGTGCAGGCCAATCACGGCATTCGCAACGAGTTGCGGGTCGATGGCTACCCGGTCGGGCGCTACATGGAACAGAAAGATTCGCCGTTCCTGCGCGCCTCATTGCCGCATCCGGGCATGGGTTCGATCGTAGTCTGCCTGGCCACCGATGCGCCGCTGTTGCCGCATCAGTGCACACGTCTGGCGCAGCGCGCGAGCCTCGGTCTGGCGCGCACCGGCGGCGGTAACGAGGACCACAGCGGCGACATTTTCATCGCCTTCGCCACCGGCAATGATCACGTGCCGCCCGCTGCCTACGAAGGCAAAGGCGCGCCGACCTGCGACGGTTTGCGCATGGTCAACAATGACCACATCAGCGAGCTGTTCCTGGCCGCGACCGAGGCGGTTGAAGAAGCGATCATCAATGCCTTGCTGGCCAGTGACAGCACCGAAGGTAATGGGCATTCCGTACCGGGACTGGATGCGCAAACCCTGCTCGCAGCCCTCGAAAAATCAGGCTGGCCCGGCGCCCGCTGACACAGCAAAAACACCTACAGAGAGTCTGTGAACATTCATGAAAGAGGCCAGCGTCTAGTTGCCCGTGCGACTGGCGGTACTTGAGCCGTCACTTGCACACTCCTACGATGGAATCACGCAGTGGCTCCGCTCTATCGAGCGCTGCGTAGGCACGGGTGCTCTGAACCCCAATCAAGCCCGTGCCTTGCTTAATGCGCCTCTTGAGCCTCACGGGCTCTACTTCCTCCCCATCAAAGAGCTTTGAGGCTCTTTTTTTGTCTGCGCCAATCAGCGGTCCGCAAGCGCATCGACGCGAATCGAGCGCCAGGCCGCTTGTGCCAGCAACTCGCGATAGTCCGCCGGACTGCCCTTCACCCGCCCCGCCAGCCAGGCACGGCAGTAACTGTCGGCCTGACCAATGATCAACGACGGCAACAGTTCGGCGGGCAGCGCCTTGAGTTCGGCAGCGCGCCCTGATTCGGCCAGCCAGTCGCGCAGGCGCAGATTGCGGGTCTTGTTGCGCTCGGCCAGTTCGTCCTTGAACGGCCCTTTGGTCACGGCAAATCGTGCGTGGTACTGGAAGCGCGCCCACTCCGATTGACGTTCGACCCAATCGACGTAGCTGAACACCAGCGCCTGCACGCCTTCCTCGGTGGTTTGCGCCGCCTCCAGATAGGCATCGCGCAGGCGCGCCTGATCCTCCAGCGCGGTGAAAAACAGCGCGGCGACCAAGCCCTCCTTGTTGCCGAAATGGTGATAGATCGCCCCGACGCTGGTGTCGCACTCGGCGCGAATCATCTCGATGGTGGTGGCCTCGATACCCTGCTCGTTGAACAGGCTCAGCGCCTTACGAAAGATATCGCGCTTGAGTTCGGCGCGGCGGCCGGGGTAGCTGCGCTCAAGTAGATCTGCGGTGTCCATGCGGCTCATTGCCTGAAAGTCTGGGTTGAAAGACACACGTCGTGCCCATGAAAAAGAACGCACAGGTTGACAGATTTCCCGCGGACAGAATACCGTTCCGTTACAGAACATTATTCTGTAACGGAACATTATTCTGCAAAATCACTTTCAGCGAGGCGTTTCCATGAGTCAGTTTCTCAGCATGTTCAACAGCGCAGGTCCGCAGGCGTTCAGCCAGATGGCCTGCCAGGTCGCGCCGTACTTCAGCAGCATCAACCCGCTGGTGACCGAGTTGCGTGCGAACTCGGCGACAGTACAAGTACCGTTCCGTCGTGAGATCACCAACCACCTCGGCACCGTGCATGCCATTGCCATGTGTAACGCCGCTGAATTGGCGGCCGGGATGATGACCGATGTGTCGATCCCGGCCGGCGCACGCTGGATCCCAAAAGGCATGACCGTGGAGTACCTGGCCAAGGCGAAAACCGATGTGACGGCGGTGGCCAGTGGTGAAGGCGTGGACTGGCAAAGCGCGGGCGACAAGGTCGTTAACGTGGACATTCACGATACCGAGGGTAAAAAAGTGTTCACGGCACGCATCACCATGAACGTCAAACTCGGCTGAATGGCAGGCACAAAAAAGCCCTTGCTGCGGGATGCACAGCAAGGGCTTTTTACCGATGTGAGATCAGTGCAGGGTCAGGCGTTGCCGAACAAATTCTTCGGTGTGGCGGGTGGTCTGATCGAGGTGTCGATCGCGCTGTTTCTCAGCGTCGAGCATCGCCCGCTTGCCGTTTTTCTGCAGCAGATAGGTATGGATCTGCTGCACTTCCAGCGACCGGTAAATCGGTGTGGTATCGATAAATCCGCGCAGGCCGTTGCTGCGGTAATGACGGGTGCTCATCAGCACCTGAGTTTCGCGCGAGCCGATCACGTCAAAGCCCAACGCTTCAAAACAGGGAACCTTGCCGACCGTGCACGCCAGTTCCGCGTGGGGATAACGCCCGACCATTGCACCGATCATCGCCCGTGCCACGCCCTGACGCCGATGCCCTTCGCGCACCGCCATGTAGGCCACACTGCAGGCTTCCCAATCACCCTGCACCGGCAGGTACAACAGAAAACCGATCACCTGCTCCGGATCATCTTCATCGGTGGCGACCAGCAATTCCACGTCAGTGCCCTTCTCGCCATTCAACGCTTCCAGATACAGATGCACCTCATAGCCGACCGCGTATTGATAGACGTTGTACAACAGATTGCTCGGGCCGAGTCCGACCGCGCTGATGTCGGTCAGGTAATCCACGACCATTTGCAGAATCTGGCTGTTGACGCCTTCGGGGCATGGGGATTTGTAGTGGGTGATGTGTGGCATTACGGCTGAACTCCGGCGGAAAACCGCGACATCATACCTTGTGGGCTGCGTCAGCCTGCATTGGCAAAGACAAATCGAAGGTGGGAGCGAGCCTGCTCGCCTCCCACAGGGTTGTTCCTGACAAAAATTTCATCCGTGGCCGACAGGATCTTTTCTCGATTTGGCGTCCAACTCCTCAGCTGCGTTCACTTTCGACGCAGGCCTTGAGGAGTTGTCATGAGCGTTTTGCGTGCCCTGTCCAAATGGCGGAAAACCCTGCTGCTGATGCCCTTGACGCTGGCCGCGCTGAGCAGCGCACCGGTGTTTGCGCAACCGGTGGTGATCGTCCAGCAAGCCCCTCCGCCGATGCGCATGGAAGTGATGCCCGGCGCGCGTCCCGGTTATGTCTGGGATCAGGGCCATTGGCGTTGGCAAGGACGCGGTTATGTGTGGATGCCCGGCCACTGGCAACCTGTGCGGTACGGCGCGCGCTGGAAACCCGGGCACTGGCAGGCGCGCGGGCCGAACTGGTTCTGGGTCGAAGGGCATTGGGTGCGATGAATGCGTAACAACCTGTCCACCACTTCTTGCGGGACATACACCAATGTCGAAAACCGTTAAATCACTGCTGGCTGCAACGCTCGTGGCCATTACCCTGTCTGGTTGCGTCGTCGCGCCGGCACGTCCGCACCGGCCTCCGCCGCCGGTCGAGGTCGTTCCGGTCATGCCAGCGCCAGGTTGTCACTGGATTGCCGGGCACTATCGCTGGGGCGGCAATCAATGGCGCTGGGTGCCGGGGCACTGGCGCACGTATTGATTGAAACCGGTGGCGTCACTGCTGTGGCGCCACCACTTTGAATTTGATGGCGATGTCCTTGGACACTACCGTGTCCGCCCACTCCCCCGCGCCGAGGCCAAACTCGTCGCGCTTGAGCACCAGTTCACCGTCGAAAATGCCGATGGCGCTGTCCGGCTTCAACTCCACCGGCACTTGTACTTCGCGGGTAACGCCTTTTAGGGTGAGCTTGCCGGCGATCAGGTAGCGGTGCTCGGCCACTTGGGTGAAGTGGCTGGATTCGAAAACCGCGACCGGGAATTTTTCAGTGTCGAACCACGCCGGTTTCACCAACTCTGTGTTGGCGTCTTCGCTGCCGGCATCGATGCTGTTGAGGTCGATGTGCAAGGTGGTGTGGGCGTTGGCGAGGTTGTTGGTATCGAAATCCAGCGTTGCCTCGAACTTGCCGAAGGTGCCGTACATCCGGGCGCCCATCTGGTTGTAGGTAAAGCTGATCTGACTGGCAGTGGTGTTGACCCGCGTGTACTCGACAGCCTGCGCGGCAGAGACGACGCACAGCGAACAGGCGGCAGCCAACAGCAATCGGATCGACATGGGATTCTCCGGGCGGGGCTTGCCGTCGAGGGACTCGATTGACTTAAGCAAACATCCGGCCGTTGCGCCAGCGCCTACACCAGACGCTCGATTTTCTGATGCTGCCAGACCAGTTTGTAATACAAGGTCTGCAGCACCAGCATCCCCAGATACGCCACCGGAAACGCCATCCACACGCCTTGCAAACCATATTGCCCGTCCAGCCAGTACGCCGCTGGCAGTTGCACACCGACCACGCAAATGATCGCAATCGCCACCGGCACCAGTACCGTGCCGCTGGCGCGCATGATGCCGCCAATGATTGCCTGGAAGCCGAACACCAACAGGCTCCACAGCATGATGTGCAACAGATGCTCAGCCATCGCCCGGGTCGAGTCCTCGGTCAGGAACAGCCCCAGCAACCAGTGCGACAGCAGGTAGCCGAGCACGATCAGGCCGCCGGTCAGGCACACGTTGATCAGCAGCCCGGTGCGCAGAATCGGCCCCATGCGCTCCAGTCGCCCGGCGCCGATGGCCTGTGCGCCGAGAATCGACGCGGTGATCGCAATCGACAACGCCGGGAACTGCACATAGTTGACGATCTGCGTCACCGCACCATACGCCGCCGTCGCTTGCGAGCCGTGCTGGTTAACCAGCGCCAGAATCACCAGCTCCGACAGCGACAGCACAATCATTTGCACGCCGGTCGGCAGACCAATGCGCAAGACCTTGCCGAGAATCGCCCCGTCGAGCCGCAATGCGGAGAAGAACTCACGGTCCGGCGCCAGTGGATGCCCCTTGCGAATCAGGCGCCACGCCAACCACGCCATCGCCGCCAGATTACCCGCAAGCCCGGCATACGCCGCGCTCTGAATTCCCAGCTGCGGCAAACCGAACCAGCCGCGAATCAGCGCCGGCGTCAGGGCCAGCCCGACGCAGGTCGACACCACCAGCGCCAGCAACGGCGACAGCGTATCGCTGACCCCGCGCAACAGCTGCGTGAACAACACAAACACCAGCAGCGACGGCAAGATCCACATCATCACATGGGCATACGCCACCGCATCGTCGAGCACATCCGGCGGCGTCCCCAGCCCCGCCAATGCCTGCCGCGCAAACACGCTGCCCAACACCGCCGCCACCAGCCCGATCAATACGCCCAGCAACAGCGTCGCTCCGGCAATCGCCTTGACCCTATGCGGCTCACGCGCGCCCCAGGCCTGACCGATCAATACACCGGCGCCTGCGCCAAGGCCGATCACCAGGGCAATAAAGAAAAACACGATGGGAAACATCCCCGACACCGCCGCCAGTGCCTGGGTGCCGAGCATCTGGCCGATGTAGATGCTGTTGACCGTGCCCGACATCGATTGCAGAAAATTGGACAGCACCATGGGTGCGAGAAACAGCAGGTAGGTGTGCCAGAGGGGGCGTTGGGCGGCGGCTTGCATTGAATAGAGGTCCATCTCGACGGCGGGAGGGCTGATTGGAGGATAGCTTCGGTGAGTTGCACGCGGGGCGCAATTAACATTTTAGGTAGGCAACTGAATCCAATTGATTTTATGCACCCTACTCCGTCACCCAAAATTGCTATTTCAGCTTTGCAAGCGGTTCCCTAGGATCCAAACCGCCCATATTTCGCTAAAGTTTTTGGCTCCCTAAAAACTTAATTAACACTACGCCAGAGGCCACCTTTAATCGTTTCGACAACAAACACTATTAAGAACAAGTAATATTTGGTGCTTTCAACGAGTTGCATTTCCCTACCAACAAACCAAGGTGAAGCATCACCTTATAAAAGCCCTCTGCGAGCATTTAAGGTTCCAATAAACAAATAGAAAAACACGACCACCTATGCATTACCCATTTTTTTAATTAACACTACTGAGACCCCAACCAAAAACCAAATTTCAAGCAATAAACCCTCTAGCAAATTAAAGTTTATCGCTTGAACTTCAAATTCGATAGAAAATCACTTCGGCGGTGTCTTACGTCGCTGACTGCTCATTTTAAAACCTTCAGGTACGGGCTTAAACTTATCATCACTTTCAGCCCACCGTTTCGCCCTACTTTGAAAAGCGCGTAGAGCGTCGACATCCAGAGTTGCAGCAATAACAAAATCGTTATCACCACCTCGCACTCGCGCTATATCCCGCATAAAGCTTTCTTTTGCGGGTGCGCGAACTCTACTATCGCCATACTTACGATTATTCACAAGCACAGTATATGCGTGAACATCGAGAGCCGCAGCTTCCACCAACGAGGAAAACGTTTCTAGATCCTGATTCCAACTTAAAACCATTAGAGCATCTATCTCTCCCTGAAACCTGACTCGCTCTTTACTATTCTGCAACTCCGAACATACCATAACACCAAAATTAATACCATTATGTATATAAACAGGTTTGGTACGCATTCGCAAAATTTTCGAATCCGCCCATTTCTTTCCGTACCTTGAAATCAGCTCTTTATCTTCACCAACAGCAGGAAGTAGCTTAGGCTGCCATATCTTAACCGCAGACGGATAACCTAAACGATTATCCGTAAGAACCAAACAAGCCTCGCTGAATACTTCATCATCACTACAGTGCCGATACTCAGTTCCAGCAATCAAACTGATACCTTCATCTATAAGCCTGGATGCCAAGCTATCCACCCACTTCAGCGGAATTGAAAGCTCCGGAAACAAAACATAATCTGGCTTTGGAGTTAGCTTAATAGATTGATTAATAAGTTCTGCTATTCTCTGATATCTCTCTCGAGATAAGTTGGGTTTACCACACGCCATTGCAGCCCAATCTGCTTCATCGGTCTTCAAATTGGTGAGAGCTATAGTCAACTTTTTCTTTCGCTCCGTACCAATTCTAATATATTTGTTGGACGTCTGTGACTGCCCCCCTATACCACAATCCTGCTCAGTTGCGAGCAAAGTAGGTTGGATCCAAACTCCACCCAGTGCCTGGGTATATTGCGCCCAAATTGTAGACGGTTTTTCACTAGATCGTTTCCCATTAATCTTACACAACCCTACACATTCCGGGGCCAACTCTGATATTTCCAATGGACTTAACGGTCGCGTGGGAAACAAATATGGCAAATAACTCTCTTTTTTTCGTTCATCTTGCTCAAGATTCGGCAGTCGGCTGCGCCTAGATGATTTAAGGAAACTCTTTAAAACTGACCCATCCAACAGCATAGACGCTTCCAGCAACTTTAAAGCAGCAGCACCCTTATTTCCCTTGCGACACTCTATCAAACCACCCGCAGCTCGACTTCGCAAAATTCTTTTATACGGTTCATGAGCCAGATCTGCCAACGCTACTAATGGCGCCTTCTTCTCAAAATCCTCAGATCCAAATTGGAACCCCAACAAACTCTCAACTTCAAGCAAGCTATCAAAAATCCCCTTTAAAAATAGATCTGCTAATCTCTGCTCTTTTTTTGAACGCGTACCTAGCAAAAGTCGATCAGGATCATAATATCGGGTAGCTGCATCCACAAACAGCCAAGTGAGAGTTCCCTTTACTAAAAGCCATAAATTAGTTCCGCTCTTAGCATCAACTCCATTAATTGATATTGGCATTCCTTTTGGAACTGCAACCGATAATTGTTGCAAAGAACGGTAGGCCTGCAACGCAATTTTTTCTGCTTCCTGCCATTCATTCATACTGATTGCAAAACCCAGCAACCGCGGGAGATAGGTAAAATGAGCAAACAAATTATCAGGGCGAAGTATGTGATCATGGGCGAACTGGTAAAACTCCTGCCGCTGCTCATACCATTCTTGGGGTGGGAGATCTCTAGCAAGTGTTTCTACATGTCTTAGTTGTAAGGACCAACTCAAACGCCGGATTGTCAGTCCATCAGCACGACGTAACGTGTCAGCACTTTCACCGACACTCCCTGCGGCGGATAAAACCCTCGCCGCTGTCGAGTCCTCAAGCTGGTCCGGTGATGGCATAAGGCGGTGCTCACTTGACAACTCACTTATTTCTTTCTCTATTGTATCTAACAAATCAAGCCCAGCACGCCCCTGGAGTACAAACAGCTTTTGTTTGTCCGCCTGCAACTTTATCTTGCTGCCCCCCTGAAAATCTTCACCCTGATGAATTTCCCAGATTTGCTTTTTAGCATTACCAGCGCGCGCAATAACCTCTGCTCCTAGTCTATTCTGCAAGAAATTCATAAAATCTTCACTACTGCGGATCGTTCCCGTGTCACGCAAAACTAAGAACATATCATCGACATACCTGCCATAGTGAACTGGTGCGATTTTCTCCTTTATTAGATTATCCCAACGAAACAGCAAAACGTTCGATATAACCCGACTTGCAGTCAATCCAATGGCAAGCCCACCAGGCACACTTATTCTATTTGAAATAATTTTCTTCGAAAACTTCTCTGCTCCCTCGGCCCACACTTTAAGAAATTTTGCGAACTCCACGGTAAAGTCTCGTTCAGCACCATTCAACTCAACTCCCAACTCAGAATGAAAATCAGATGACGCTAAAACGAGAGGATCCACAAAGTGATAAAAAGCTTTCAAGTCCAAGGATGCCGCAATGATTTCTCGGTTCTGTTCAAGCTCACTTCGGATTGCTGTGAGCCCATCGTTACGCCATTTTTGGTAAGGCTGAAAATATGAAACGAAAGATCCAATCGCGCTTATATGAAGTGGTTTATGTTGAGAATCTGCAAATAGCTCATCACTGTTTACTCGTTTCAACCTAGCTCCATAGCAGCTACTTCCAAGTTTCGCATCAAACTTGTGCCCAACAGTATTAATCCATAGAGCCGAAAGTACGTGAGCGTCAACCGGAAAATCACCAACTACTCTAAACTCTGGAGTCACATCCTTTTTAGAAAGTAAATCTTCCATCGCACGATTGGAGTTAGAAAAATGGACATGACCATCTTCTGGCGCATTGATTTTTGGCTTTAAAGATAATTTTTTCGGCAGAATACGAAATTCACCTATCAAATCAGGATCTTTAGAAAACCCTCGATTTACTCGCAACCGCGCCAATAGCTCACTCAGGTTGACGAGCAAATCTTGTTCATAATCCGCGAACTTAATTGAAGCAGGAAATGTATTTTCAAAATAGCAATCTGCCTTCGCCTTTCGATAGGCTACGACCAGATCTGCCAGGGTGATTTCGCTCCAACCATTAAATTCTGCCTTGTAGCTCATCTGCCAATCCTTTATTTTTACCTGCTTGTACCAGCAGCGCTAATCTTTTATAAAAATTTTCGTTCTTTAGATAAACGCTAGCATCTAGTATCTGACAGCACCCAAATTGCCATCATTCATGCAGCTACGCAAGAAACGATACGCCGAGCCTTCCTATTGGCTTGGCTTCCTTCTTTCATCTTCTGTTTCGGAGCGTTCGGGGCACACGCACTGATACTTCCTATCGCTTGACGTATGAAACTGAACAGGTCAGTGCTCCAGTTGCGTCCTAGCATGCCGGTCTCAGCTGGACAGACAAGGAACGAGCGCGTCGGCACGCTCATACAACCTTAGTAGACTACAAAACTCAAAAATATACGTTTAGCAATACCCTGATTTAAGGCGCTAAAAAATCATAATTTCTTATTATTGAGACAACTCATGTGCCACTCCCTACGTTTGCCAATCTGTATTTTTCTTTTCTTCCTGACCAGCACTACTCAGGCAGCGAGGCTCCCTTACGGTGCCGAATTGCAACCTTTGGTGGAAACCCTGAACGAACGCCTGAACATCGGCGATCTCGTCGCCCTGACCAAATGGGACAGCGGCAAGCCGATTCAGGACAGCCCGCGTGAGGCGCAAGTCATTGCCAATGCCCGCACGCTGGCCACAGAGCGCCAGCTCGACCCGGAAGACGTGGCGCAACTGATTGCTGCGCAAATGGAGGCGAACAAACTGGTGCAGTACGGTTTGCTCGCGCAATGGCAGGCGGCGGGCGCCGCGCCGGACACTCCGCGTCCCGATCTGGGCAAGCAGATCCGCCCGCGTCTGGATGAACTGCAAACCCGGCTGTTGCAGCAATACGCCGAGTTCACGCCGTATCGCCATGATGCGAATTGCCCGGCGTGGCTGGCCAAGGCGCGCAGTGGCCTGACCCACGACGCGCTGCATGAACTGGCCCTGACACGGGCGACGGGTGAGCTGTGTGTTCGGGCGGCGAAGTCACTCTGAGAAACATCAAAGGATCGCAGCCAGCGGCAGCTCCTACAGGGATTGGTGAACCATCATTGCGGTCGATGTTCACCATCACGTCAATGAAGTTCTCATAAAAAATCCACGGCGTAACATCGGCTCCAGACAAACAACTACCCCTTGGAGCACACGATCATGAAACGCCAAACCCTTCTCAGCATCGCTTTTTCGGTTTTCGCCATTAACGCTTTTGCCGCCACCCCGGCACACACCCAGGTCGCTGAAGGCGGCTCGGACAAGTTGATTGAAAGTCGTGTTGCTGAGGGCGGTTCCGATCGTCTGCTCGAACGCCGCGTCGCCGAAGGCGGTTCCGATCGTCTGCTTGAACGCCGCGTTGCCGAAGGTGGCTCCGATCGTCTGCTCGAACGCCGCGTTGCCGAAGGTGGTTCCGATCGTCTGCTTGAACGCCGCGTTGCTGAAGGTGGCGCTGATCGCCTGATCGAACGCCGCGTTGCTTAAACCACCGGCTTCATCGTAGTTCCCAAACAAGCCCGGCCTGATCAGCCGGGCTTGTTGTATCGCTTGTGTTGGAGAACGGGCCATGCCTGTTCGTGACCCCGGGTTTAATCGCCAACGGTCGCGACGTTATGAATTCGCTCCGGTTATACCGCGAAAAATCTTCTCGATTTCCTGAATGGCGCTGGTTTGAGTGCGCTTGAAAACCTGTTTGAATTTCAGCCCCTCAGTCTCCTTCATATATTTCTTCGCCAGCTCCACTTTGGTCAGTTTGGTGCCGATAGATATGGCTCCATTCTTTTTCCTGACCAGGTATTTTTTAAAGGCGTCGGGCAAATAGCTTTCCATCGTATAGCCCCGGGTAATCCAGGTGCTCTTTTCGTCCAGCTGATCAAGTACCTTGTACTTCGCCGAATCTTTTTTCTTACGGTTGGCGACATCACCGTCGAACTCAAAATCGTGATCGCGATCGATGACGACAAAAGAATTCCTGTTGATGCGCAGCATCGAGATTGCCTCTTCTGCCTGCAGCTCTTCACCCGCGTGATAGTGGGACAATATCGACCCGCCATAGAGCACGAACGAGTAATGCACATTCTCTACCAGCTCGGCTTCGGCATGCTCCCGACACCAGCGTTGCAACCAGTATTTTATGTAGAGCCGATCCGAAGGGCCTTCGACCCATATCACGAAATTTGACTGGTACAAATCACTTGCCCGCACGCCCAATTCGTCCAGCAGCTTTTGTGGCGAAGCCGTGACGCGGGGCCCCTGCAGGCTATGGATATGGCGTCCGTCCACATGGAAATGAGCGATCGAAACAGCGTCTGTTGCGTCAGCTGCGCTCCAGACATCAGGGCTGAGAAAAACCGAGGAATGCGAAGAAACCAGCAATTGCAGGTTCTTTTCCTTCGCCAATCGCGCCAGATTCATCGCCAACAAGCGCTGGAGCCGAGGGTGCAAATGAGACTCCGGCTCCTCAATGAGGACAATAGAACCGTTTGCTTGTTCGCGGAGCCAGCCGAGCATGCCCGCGGCCGCTTTCCAGCCCGAAGGCAAATATTCAAACGGGACGGCTTGTGAAACCATCAGATCAGAATAAAGCCACAACTTCACAACACCCGTTTCTTGCAGTTGTTGCGTCGTAGCCAGTTCTACGCGCTTGACCCCGCACAACTCTGGCTGAATTTCACGCAAGGCGACAACGAACGCTGCATCGAAACAGGTTTGCTCGGGACCTCGCCAATAGGAAACGTTGATCCCCATTCTCGATACGATCTGACTGATCTTCTGTATATCGCTGGCTGCCACGCCCGTCGCCGGAATGCGCGCGTATATTTCATCCAGAATCTCTTCCGAATGATCTGCCCGGTCGAAAACGCGCAATGCCAGGATCGGCGGCCGGGCCGGCTCGAACTCGACATGCAGGACCAACGGAGCAGGCGCGGGCGTGTAGCTCGAATCATCGCCCTTGAAGGTAATATCCAGCCCATGAAAGACGCGTTCGCCAAACGCCGTTCGTTTAAGGGTTTGAAATAACTCTGGCCTGGACAATGCCCCTACCACATCCAGAAGCGTTGACTTACCTGCACCGTTCCTGCCGCCAAACACATTGATTTGCTCAAGATCAGCGCGTTGCATGTCGTGAAAACCGGCGTCGGATCCGTGAATATCTGCACCGACGCCTACGTAAAACGCCACACCTCTGAGAGCACTGAACTTGATTCTTTCTATATGCAAAGCAGCCACCTGACACTGTATTGTTTTACCTGAGCGATCAGGGACAAACCGAGCGCTGGTATCTGAGCCGACACCTTACTTAAATTGATGGCTCTTTGAAATCACTGTCGAAACACTCATCCACCACTTCGCTGGCCGCCCGTTGACGATGTCGCATACCATTGCGCCCACCCCAACAAAAGACAGACCTCGCCCATGCTCAAAGCCAGTCTGCGTAGCCACCTCACCCTTTGGTTTGCCGGTTTATCCCTGCTGACGCTGCTCAGCGTAGGCTTCTATGTCGGTCACATCGCCACGGAACAGATGAAGCAGGCCAGCGGCAATGCCTTGCTCAACACCGCGCGTTCGGCCGCATCGTTATTGGGTGAACAACTGCGCGAACGCCAGTTGGAGGTCTATCTGCTCAGCCGCGCACCGCATCTGGAGCGTGGCGATCTGGACAATCCGGCGATTCTGAAATCGATGCAACTGCGCACCCAGGCCCGCGCCGAGTATGCGTGGATGGGCGTGACCGATGCCGAGGGCAATGTGCATCAAGCGGTTAACAATTTGTTGGTCGGGCAATCGGTGCAACAACGGCCATGGTTCCAGGCGGGGTTGCGTGGTGAGTACACCGGCGATCCCCATGAGGCGGTGCTGCTGGCGAAAATGCTGCCGGGGCTGCCGAACGGTGAACCGCTGCGCTTCATCGATTTCGCCGCGCCGATCCGCAACGCCGACGGTCAGGTGATTGGTGTCCTGGGCGCCCACGCACACTGGAGTTGGGTGACACACATTGTTGAGTCGGCGGCGTTTTCGCATAAGAACTCAACGCCGGATATCGAGGCGCTGATCATCGATCACGATGGCAAGATCCTCTATCCAGAAGCACTGGCGGGCCAGCAAATGGCGGCGACGGATTCGAAGGCGCAGGGCTGGACGGCCGGTAACGGATTCCTCACCAGCATGGTCACCGTACCAACACCGTCGAGCACGGCGCTGTCGTGGTCGATTGCCGTGCGCCAGCCATTGGAAACTGCACTGCAACCGGCGCGTCTGCTGCTCTACAAACTGCTGATTCTGGGCGTGGTCGCGGCCGTTCTGTTTGGACTGGTGGCGTACTATCTGGCGCTGTATCTGAGCCGACCGATCGAACAGCTCGCGCATTCGGCCAGACACGTTCAGAACAAACAGCCCGGCGTACAATTCCCACTGCAGCACCCGGTGCGGGAAATTGCCCAGCTCGGTCAGTCCATCGATGCGATGACGCAATCACTGCTCGGCAAGGAACGTGAACTGCAAGAGGCCAATGCCTCGCTGGAAGCCACGGTGGCGCAGCGCACGGCGGCCCTGACGCAAGCCAATGCCGAATTGCTGAGTCTGGCGACTCACGATGGCTTGACCGGGGTTTACAATCGTCGCCGTTTCGACGAAAAGCTCACCGAATACACACTGCTGTTCCGCCGCACGGGGCGACCGTTTGCCCTGCTGTTGATCGATGCCGACTACTTCAAGCGCATCAATGACACTCACGGTCATGCGGTGGGCGATGAAGTGCTGCAACAGTTGGCGCAATTGATTCAGCACAGCCTGCGCACCACCGACTTCGTCGCCCGTTATGGCGGCGAAGAGTTCGCCGTGCTGTTGCCGGAAATCGCCCAACCTGACACCCCGGAAGTCGTCGCCGAGAAGATCCGCGCAGCGGTGGCCGAAGCGCACTTCCCGACTGTCGGCCCGGTGACTGTCAGCATTGGTGTCGGCCTGGCGGACCCGGCGGACAACAGCCACAGCGCACTGATCAAACGCGCCGATCAGCAGCTGTATCAGGCCAAGGCGGCGGGCCGCAATCAGGTGGCGTGATCAGCCCTTCTTCACTTCGCAAATACCGTTGGCCCTGTTCTTCCCGGTGTACGACACCGCAGGCGAACCGTCGGGATTGATGCTCAGGGAAATGGTCACGCCCGCGCCTTTGGCTTCGAAGTAGTTCTCATTGAATTTCTTCAACTTGCCTTCCTTGCCGTTGATGTAGATCGGCCCGCCTTCATCGGCGTGCACTTCGATCTTGCCTGGGCACGTGGCATTGAACATGGGGATGCCGGCGTGGGCGAGACCGGTGACCAGCAACAGCGGCGCTGCCAATAGCAAAGATTTCATCATGGATTCCTTGAGTGCGACGATGTGCCGACGTCTTCAGCAATACCGCAAATTCTTCAGCCCGGCCAGTGCCTTGTTGCCACACTCACGGTCAGGTATTGGTCTTCAACTTTGTCCACAAGCGCGTCGTCAGTCGCGCAATCTTCGCCGGCAATTCCTCCACCGTGAATAACTTTTCCATCACACTTTTCGGCGGGTAGATCGCCGCATCCTGCCTCACGTCCGGGTCGAGAAATTCACTGGCCGCGACGTTAGGATTGGCGTAATGAATGCTGTTGCTGATGTTGGCGATCACTTGCGGTTCAAGCAGGTAATTCATGTAGGCATAGCCGTTCTTTTCATGCGGTGCGTTCTTCGGCATGACCAGCATATCGAACCACAACGTCGTGCCTTCGTCCGGGATCGAATAAGCGATGTCGATAGCGTTTTTGGCTTCTTTGGCGCTGGCCGCTGCCTGGACAACGTCGCCGTTGAAACCGATCACCACGCAGACGTTGCCGTTGGCCAGATCGCTGATGTATTTCGAGGCGTGGAAGTACTGAATATACGGGCGGATTTTCAACAAGGCCTGTTCGGCTTTTTTGTAGTCTTCAGGCTCGTGGCTGTGCGGTGGCAAGCCCAAATAGTTGAGTGTGATCGGCAACACCTGCGTCGGGTTGTCGATGAACGCCACGCCGCACTGGCTGAGTTTCTTGATGCTCTGTTCGTCGAACAACAGTTTCCAGGAGCGCGTGACATCGGTGCTGCCGAAGATCGCCTCGATCTTTTCGACGTTGTAACCGATGCCGGCGGTGCCCCACATATACGGATAGCCGTACTGGTTGCCAGGGTCATTGACCTCAAGTTTCTGCATCAATACCGGATCGAGGTTTTTCCAGTTCGGCAATTGCGATCTGTCGAGTTTCTGGATTGCCCCGGCCTTGATCAGACGCGACAAAAAGTGGTTCGACGGGCTGACCACGTCATAACCGGTGTTGCCGGTCATCAACTTCGATTCCAGCACTTCGTTACTGTCGTGGATGTCGTAGGTGGTCTTGATGCCGGTGGTCTGGGTGAAATTGGCCAGGGTGTCCGGGGCGATGTAGCTGTTCCAGTTGGAGATGTTCACGGTATCGTCGGCGATGGCTGCCGTTGATGCTGCGGCGATTACGACGGCCAGGGAAATTGGGTGGATGCGCATGGTCTGTCACCTGTGTTGAGTGGCTTTTGTTGTTGTGCGATAGGCGGAATTTCAGATTTCTGTTCTGGCCCTGACCGCCTCCATGCGCATGCGAAGCATGGCACCGATGTCGAAAAACGGACGCGGCGGCAACCAGCCAGGCCCGGCGCGCTGCATCACCGATTGCAGCAGCGGCGAGTCGATTCCCGAAGCCAGTTCCGCGAGCAAGCGGCCCCATAACGTCCCGCGCGCCACCCCTGAACCGTTGCACCCGGCCACGGCGAAGACGCCCTCTTCCACCCGTTCAAAAAACGCCTGACCGCTGCGGCTCGCGCTCAAGTGACCGGTCCAGGTGTACTGAATGTCTTGCTCGCCGAGGAACGGGAAGCGCCGTTGCAAGCCGCGCACATGATGCTGACGACGTACCGCGAGTTCGCGGCTGGAAAGGTCGCGCGTGCGGTATTCAGCGGTGTTGCGGATCATCACGCGACGATCCGGGGTCAACCGAACGGTGGCGCCCAGCGGTCGCGTCGACAGCACGCCCCAAGGCTCAACTGCACCGATGGCGTTGAACTCCTGATCGGTCAGCGGCCGCGTGAGACTGGCGCTGAGCTCCATCGCGAATGTCGCACTGTCGGCAATCCCGACCCGAGGAATAAAAGCGTTGAGGCACACCAGAGCGCGATTGGCTTCGATGCTGCCTTGCGCACAATTGGCGCGCAGTCGTCCCTTCGCGAGGCGCTGCAGACCGGTGATGTCGGTGTTTTCGTAAACGCTGATATTGCCCGGCAAGGCATTGAGCAAACCTTTCACATACCTGGCCGGTTGCAACAGGGCGTTGCCGTTGCCACACCAGATCGCCGCCGCGTAGTGAGGTGTGCCGAGCTTTTGCGCCAGCGCCGTGCCTTGGACAAACTCCGCGCGAGCGCCGAGGGCACGCAGGGTGGCCAGTTTGGCGTCGACATGGTCGAGTTTGGCGCGGTCGTTGACGGCAAAGTAATACCCGCTGTCGCGAAAATCGCAGTCGATGCCATGGCGGGCGATTCGTTGCCGGACCTCTTCGCTGGCTGCGCGGGAAATCGTCGTGTCGACTTCAAACCCGGCAAAACCCGGCGCGCTGATCAATTCGCTGTGCGCCGGATGCTCATGGGCCACGACGAATCCCGAATTGCGGGCCGAGGCACCGTGCGCGGCACGCTGTCGATCGACCACGACGATGCGCGCCTGCGGGTGCAGATCGGCAAGGGCATGTGCGGCACTGAGACCGGTGATCCCCGCGCCAATCACCAGCCAGTCGGCTTTTTGCGCCCCGCTCAGGCGACCACGTTCAGGCGAACTGCCGGCCTGCGCGATCCAGCCACATACGTTTTCCATGCCTCACCTCATTCGACTGTCGTTCTGCGGCTTGCTTCTGAACAGCCACCATGCGTGAATCGCATGCAAGACTTGAGAAGATCATCGCCAGAACTTGAATCTATAAGGTCTTCAGTGCACCGACCAACGCTATAAAATCATCAAGCCATTCAGAAAACGCATGGATAAAATTCGCCACGTCCCCTCGCTGCAAGCCCTTCAGGCGCTGGTTGAAGTCGCTCGTTGCGGCAGCTTCACCCGCGCTGCGCAAACCCTGTGCCTGACGCAAAGCGCGGTGAGCCGACAGATCCAGCAACTGGAAAGCCACTTCAATGTCGCACTGTTCATCCGCAGCAGCCGCAGCCTGAGCCTGACCGCAGAAGGCGAACAGGTGTTGGCCAGCGCCCGCAGCATCCTTGAACAACTGAAAACCCTCGAAGAACGCCTCGCCCCGCAGAAACGCCCGTTCCGTATTCGCATGCATGTATCGCTAGCAGTGCGCTGGCTGCTGCCGAAACTCAACGACTTCTATCTGCGCCATCCCGAGGTGTCGCTGGCAATAGAAACCGTCGCCACTGAAGTGGTTGAGCCGGGCAATGACAGTGACGCCTACATTCTTTATTTGCCGCAGCCATCGAGCGATCCGGATTGCCTGACGCTGTTCGAAGAAGCGCTGGTGCCAGTGTGCTCCCCCACCCTCGCCGGGGCGCCGCGCTCGGTCGACGAGTTGCTGCGCTTCGCGTTACTGCATCGCTCGGCCGATCGTCAGGCGTGGATTGAATGGCTGGCGGCGAATGAAGGAAAGCCGCTGGAGGATTACCGGCACATTCCGTTTAACCTTGATGAGTTGGCACTGGATGCGGCGGCGCGGGGATTGGGCGTGGCAGTGACGGACATGACACTGGCGGCGGAGTCGATCGAGCGTGGGGTATTGGTGGTGCCGTTGGGTACGCCGCTGAAGACTGGGGGCGTTTATGCTTTGTGCTTGCAGCCTTCAGCCGCTTCGCACCCGGCTTGTGAATTGATCCTGCAGTGGTTTGCGGCCAACGCTGACCAATCAGGTGTGCCCCACTGACCCTGCCAATTTGATGGCCATCTGCTTGCATTCCTGCTGGCAGCGTCTATTTTCCTTGGACAATCCAGGCAGGAGTCCAGGACATGGGACGTTCACTTATTCTTGTTTTTTGTGGTTTGCTGAGTTCCTGCGCCTATTACTCCCCCTTCATCGACCCGACGCAAGATAAGCAAAACCCCCTCGGCGCTCGGGATTTCTCCGTGAAAAAACAACAAGAACTGACAGACGAAGCCAATGCCCTCAGCAATGCCAACTTATACGCAACCACGGCGCTTGCCGGAACACTGGGTTTTGGCGCGTACAAGGTTCTTACTGGCGGAGCCCCCCATCAAATAGCCGCACTGGCCACCGGCAGCGGCGCAATTTACGGATTTCAACAGGCGTTATACAACGAGAGCGTTGCGAGCATTCTTCTCAATGGCGCCGCGACACTGGCGTGTATCGACACGGCCTACACCATGCCTGGAGCGGACAGGGGGCGCAAAGCCATGGCACGACTTGAAAATATAAGCCCCACCGTCGCGACCTATATCCGTCCGGCTTTCGAAGAAGCCCTCAACAAAATCAATGCCAACGAAATTCACTATACGTCGAATGTTTCTCGTGTCGTCACGACGACCAATATCCGACGTTCTAACCTTCAGTTGAGCCCAAAGCAGACATACGACCTGCTCTCCTCCAGCCTTGCAGCGACAAAACCCGTGCCGGCTCCCTCCACTCAGACGCTCAGCGCGCAAGCCAATGCGGCTGCCACCCAGTTACGCCTCTTGGGCAATAAAACAGTCTCCACCACCGATCAACAAAAGCAGGCAGAGATCCTGGCCAATCTGATAACCATAAAAGAATGGATCGATGACATAAACGCTGCCGCAGCGAACTTCAATCCGAGCGAACTGGAAAAGTGCAGATCCACCAATAAGCCTCCTACGCTCTACGGCGTCGCTCCCGGAACTGTTCAGGGGATAAAGCAGGCTGAAACGTTAACCCTGAAAATCGAGAACTCCAGCGGTAACTTAAACGCCAGCTCTAGCGCGAAAGACAGTAACGGAGCTCGCTTTGTTGAAACCCGAATAACCACTGAAAATGGCAATTACTTCCTGGAAGTCACGGGAAAAGTAAAGACTACGACCCCTGTCTCGGTGTTTGTCAGCGATGAGGAAAAAGAAGGCGCTACCACGGTTCTTCAAGTCACCGTCATTTAACGAGGTTGCCCCGGTACGGTAAAACGAGCGCCAATTACTGCTTCTGCAGAGCGCTCTGATCCATCTGGATGGAAGCTTCAACAGGGCCGCCGTTCGCAGAAAAGCTCTGCAAATACGCCAATAGGTTTTCAACTTTCTCTTGATCACTCAACCCCCAGAAAATCATCCGCGTACCGGGCACGACACGTTTCGGATCTTCCAGATACGCCGTGAGCGTTTTGCGATCCCAGGTCAGGCCCGAGTTCTTCATCGCATCGGAATACACGTAGTTGGCCGACGTACCGGCAGCTCGGCCGATGATGCCGTTGAGTTGTGGGCCGAATCCCGGACGGGCCGATTCGCCGACCTGATGGCAGCCGCCACACAGGCGCGGGAAGATTTTTGCGCCGGCTTCGGAGTCGCCAGCGGCATTGGCGCAAGTAGTGAACAGGCCTGCGGTGAGGATCAAGGCCAAGGCGAGTGACGCGGTGTTTTTCATCGTGATGTCAGGCTCTGCATAAAACGGCGGCGCAAGATTAGCACTTTGTGGCGAGGGCGCTTGCTCTCTCGCCACAGTAATGGACCACAGCGGCGGAATTTACTGGTAAGCCGCAATGATCTTCCTGACGGTCATCAACGCTTGACGCAACACATCCATGTCGACCGAGCCCAGCGCCAGGCGAATCGCGTGCGGTACATTGCCCGACACCGAAAACGGTTCAGCAGTGGTGACGGAAATCTGCTCGTGCATCAACTCCACGACAATCTGATCGGCGCGCACATCTTCCGGCAGCGGTAGCCACAAGAAATACGACGCTGGATGGCCAATGCTCGGCAAGCCTTGCAGCACTTCAGCCGCCATCGCCTGCCGCGCTTTGGCGTCATCGCGCTTCTGCGCCTCAAGCACCGTCACCGTGCCGTCGTCGAGCCAGCCGCAAGCGATGGCGGTCATGACGCCCGGCGTGTTCCAAGTTGTGGCGCGAATAATGCGTTCCAGCGCCGGCACGGTCTCTGTCGGTGCAGCGATGAAACCGACGCGCAGGCCCGTAGCGATGTTTTTCGACAGGCCCGAAACATACACCGTGCGCTCCGGCGCCAGATCGATCAACGCACGCGGTGGGTTTTCCACCAGAAACGCGTAGGCCGCGTCTTCGATAATCGTCAGATCATGCCGACGGGCAATCGCCACCAACTGCTCCCGTTGCGCCAAAGGCATCACCCAACCCAACGGATTGTGCAACGTCGGCATGCTGTACACGGCGCGCACCGCGCGGGTATGGCAGAGTTTGTCCAGCGCGGCGAGATCCGGCCCCTGATCATTGAACGGGATCGCCACGACTTCCAGATGCAGCGCTTCGGCCAAGACCTTGAAGCCGGAGTAGGTCAGTGCGTCGGCGGCAATCACATCACCGGGCTTGAGCAACGCCATCAGCGTCACCGCCAGGCCTTGCTGGGCGCCGTTGACGATCAGCACTTGCTCGGCCTCGACGTTCACCTCGCGCGCCAGTAAATGCCGAACAACCGAAGCACGCTCATGGGCACGACCGACGTGCGGCTGATAACGCAACAACGCTTCCAGATCGCCGGATAACGCCAACTGGCGCAGCGCAGCGCGCAGCAAATCCGCCTGACCGGGCAATGACGGGTAATTGAAATTGAGGTCGATCATGCCGACCGCCACCTGTTTCTGATCAATACCCTGACCCGGCACCAGCGAAGTTTCACGGACAAACGTGCCACGGCCGGTCTCGCCGCTGACCAGGCCCATGGCCTCCAGCTCCGCGTACACCCGCGAGGCCGTGACCAGTGCCAGCCCTTCCTCAGCAGCCAGTTGCCGGTGAGTTGGCAACCGCGTACCCGGCGGCAACTGGCCCGAGCGAATGTCCGCCGCGTAGGCATCGACGATTGTCTTGTAGCGGGAACGTGGCATGCCAGATGTATCCATGACAATTTTTTGATTGTGCTGATTCTCGGCTCTAGCATCACCGCAATGCAACCCACTTCTGAGCGTGATCTGGCATGGAACGAACCTCGAATCTGACGACCCCGGTACTGGAAAAAACCAGCGGCTGGATCAACGGTTTTATCGGCGTAGTGATCTTCAGCGGTTCGCTGCCGGCCACGCGTCTGGCGGTGCTGGAGTTCGATCCGGTGTTTCTCACCGTGGTTCGAGCGGCCATCGCCGGGGTGTTGGCGGTGGCGCTGTTGTGGCTGTTTCGCAAACGGCGTCCGGCGCGCGATCAATGGCTGCCGCTGTTGATTGTCGCGCTGGGCGTGGTGCTCGGTTTCCCGCTGCTGACCGCCCTGGCGCTGCAACACGTGACGTCGGCACATTCGATTGTGTTTGTCGGCTTGCTGCCACTGGCCACGGCGATTTTTGCCGTGCTGCGCGGCGGTGAGCGGCCGCGACCGGTGTTCTGGATTTTCTCGATACTCGGCAGCACCTTGGTCGTCGGTTTCGCCTTGGCACAAGGACTGACCGCCTCGCCCACCGGTGACCTGCTGATGCTGGCGGCGATTCTGGCCTGCGGCCTCGGCTATGCCGAAGGCGCGAAGTTGTCGCGCACGCTAGGCGGCTGGCAGGTGATTTGCTGGGCACTGGTGCTGTCGCTACCGGTCATGGCGGTGTTGAGTGTGTGGCTGGCGCCCGCCTCGTTCAGCACGGTCAGTCTGTCGGCGTGGGTGTGCCTGGGCTATGTGTCGCTGTTCAGCATGCTGATCGGCTTTGTCTTCTGGTATCGCGGTCTGGCTCAGGGCGGAATTGCGGCGGTCGGTCAGTTGCAATTGCTCCAGCCGTTTTTCGGTCTGGCGCTGGCGGCAACCCTGCTGCATGAACAGGTCAGCGTCGGCATGCTCGCCGTGACATTGGGCGTGATCCTGTGTGTGGCCGGGGCGAAGAAATTCGCCAAATGATCCTCAGGCGCCCGCCTTCCACTCCCGAGGGCTGAGCCCGGTCTTGCGCCGAAACGCCCGGGCCAGCGCCGAAGGACTTTCGTAACCGACCTCCTCGGCAATCAGCGCAATCGCTTTGCCTTCACGCAAGCGCTTTTGCGCCAGACTGACGCGCCAGCTCAGCAGATAATCGGCCGGCGTCTGCCCGACAACGCGGCGAAACTGCTCGGCAAACCCGGCCCGGGACAGGTTGGCGACAGACGCCAGGTCCGCCACGCTCCACGGCTTTTGCGGTTGTTCATGCATCAGGTTCAAGGCGCGCGACAGACGCGGATCAGCCAGCCCGGCGATCATCCCCGGTTGCTGCTCGCGACTGCTGATCAAATGCCGCAACAGCAGAATCACCAGCAGTTCGAACAAGCGATCCATCACCGCCACCCGCCCGCAATGCCCTTCGAAGGCTTCCTTGAACAGCCATTCCACGGTGTTGCCCAGTTCCGGGATGTCCGTCAGTTTCAGCACCAGATAATCCGGCAGTGCCGCCGCCAAAGCATTGCCGGAGCCGCCGTCAAACGTCAGCGTTGCGCAAACCACCTGAGTGTCCATGGCTTCGTCAGCAAACATGCGATGGGCGAAGGGTCTGGGGAAGAAGATCAGCGACGGTTCACTGAGCCGGATCTCACGTTCGCTGCCCGGCTTGAGCAGCAATTCACCCGCCTGCAACAAATGAACATGGCCGACCGGTTCATTTTCATGAACCGCGACGCCGCAAAACGTGCCACTGTGAAAAGTCCCGGCAGACACGCCGAAATGGCTGAGCAATGTTGAAAGGCGATCCATGGGCGACTCCAAGGGCATATCTGGACGATCTGCCGCATATCCTCGACGATTTGCCGCCAATCCACCAGCCTCGCTCAATAACATGACCTCCATCCCCGGCGCACTTCGCACCGGACTCTCGGAGAATCACCATGAGCCGCATCCACGCAATCAGCCTCGAAAACGCCACCGACGCCAGCCGCCCTGTTCTGGAAGGTGTGAAGAAAAAAATCGGTTTCCTGCCCAACGTCTTCACCACCCTGGCCAAAGCGCCGGTGGCCCTCGAAACCTACGTGCAAGCCTCGGCGATTCTCGGCAAAACCTCGCTGAGCGCCCAGGAAAAAGAAGCCGTGTACCTCGCCACCTCACAGGTCAACGGTTGCGATTATTGCCTCGCAGCGCACACCTTGTTTGCCGGCAAGGCCGGGCTCTCGGCGCAAGACATCGTCGCCGCCCGCCAAGGCGAACTCAATGCGTACGCCACCCTCGCCCGTCAGCTGACTGAAAGTCGCGGCCATTTGAGCGATGAACAGATCGCCGCCGCCCGCACTTCCGGCATCGACGACGTGAAGATCATTGAAGTGATTGCACTGGTGGCCGTGCAGAGCCTGACCAACTACCTGAACAACGCGGCGCTGACCGATATCGACTTCCCGGCCATCTGAATCCGGCTACACAAAACCTGTGGGAGCTGACCTGCTCGCGATGGCGGTGTGTCATTCAAAGCATCTTTGAGTGACACACCGCTATCGCGAGCAGGCTCACTCCTACAGTTGGATCGGGTACATCAGCAAGAGATTGTTCGGCTGGCAGGCCGCCTTCGCGAGCAGGCTCGCTCCCAAAGTTTTAACGTGCGTACAACCCAAGCGGCAAAGCCGCCCCACTCAACAGGATGAGCGTTAGCTCGGCTGCCGCTCTTGATCTTGATCCACGGGCGACTTCGGAAGGCTGAGTGGAGGGATTGATCCGGGCGTGGGAGCGCAGCGACCGTTTGGCGAAGCCAAACACAGCGAGAGGAGGTGCAGCGAAGCAAACCGTAGACGCTGCGCCCGGATCGATCCCGCAGCGAAGGAACCCCGAGCCCCAGCGAGCGGGCCGCACGTAGGAGCAAGCGTTTTTTTGCTTACTTTTTTTAGGCGTTTGTAAAAAAAGTGAGTCGCCGTAAGGGCGAAACCCTAAGTGGC
This sequence comes from Pseudomonas sp. NPDC085632, assembly GCF_044541255.1. Classification (NCBI taxonomy): domain Bacteria; kingdom Pseudomonadati; phylum Pseudomonadota; class Gammaproteobacteria; order Pseudomonadales; family Pseudomonadaceae; genus Pseudomonas; species Pseudomonas sp. NPDC085632. Next base: position 188,280 of record NZ_JBITSX010000004.1, read on the forward strand.
CGTGACCGCAGAAACGGATATGTACTCCCTAATCCAGACAACCATAGCCAACGCCCACGGCTGATCAGTGATGCTCCTCACCCGCCCGCTTCAACAATTTCTTGCACCGTTCAGACAAATGAAACACCTGCAAATGCTTACCCGCCTTGGCATAGCGCTCCCGCAGAGTCTTCAAAGCAGCAATCGCCGAATAATCGACAAAACTCAAATGCCGACAATCCAAAGTCACCCGAGCCGGATCATTAGCCGGATCGAACTGATTGAGAAACGGCGTCGTCGAGGCAAAAAACAACGTGCCATGCAGACGATAGAGCTTGCTGCCATCAGCCTCCAGGTGCTCATCGGAGTACAACTCGCGAGCCTGCTGCCAGGCAAAGTTGAGCGCGGCGATAATGATGCCGCACAGCACAGCAGTAGCCAGATCGGTAAACACGGTGATGGTGGTCACGGCGATGATCACCAGCACATCGTTGAGCGGCACTTTGTTGACTACCCGCAACGAGGCCCAGGCGAAGGTCTGCTGCGACACCACGAACATCACGCCGACCAGCGCCGCCAGCGGAATACGCTCGATCAGCGGCGACAGAAACAGAATGAACAACAGAATCAGCACACCAGCGACCACGCCAGACAAGCGCCCGCGCCCGCCGGAGCTGAGGTTGATCACGGTCTGGCCGATCATCGCGCACCCGCCCATACCGCCGAACGCACCCGAGACCATATTCGCCGCACCGAGCGCCACGCACTCACGATCCGGGTAGCCACGGGTTTCGGTGATTTCGTCGGTGAGGTTCAACGTCAGCAGGGTTTCCAGCAAACCGACCAGCGCCATCAGGATTGCGTAAGGCGCGATGATCCGCAGGGTATCAAAGCTCCACGGGATGTCCGGCAAGGCCAAGGTTGGCAAGCCGCCAGCGATGTGTGCCATGTCGCCGAGGGTACGGGTTGGCAGGCCGAACAGATAGACCAGCAGGCCAACGCCGAGGATCGCCACCAGCGCCGGTGGCACCGCTTTTGTCAGACGCGGCAAGAGGTAAACGATGGCCATGGTCAGCGCCACCAACCCTGTCATCAGGTACAGCGGCGTACCGCTGAGCCAGTCTTCACCGCTCTTGAAATGTTCCAGCTGCGCCAGCGCAATGATGATCGCCAGGCCGTTGACGAAGCCGAGCATCACCGGGTGCGGCACCATGCGCACCAGTTTTCCCAGGCGCAGCAGCCCGAACGCCATCATGATCAAACCGCCAAGCAACACCGTTGCCAGCAAATACTGCACGCCGTGCTGCACCACCAGCGCGACGATGACCACGGCCATCGAACCCGCCGCGCCGGAGACCATGCCCGGCCGCCCGCCGAACAACGCCGTCAGCGTGCAGATAATGAAGGCGCCGTACAGGCCCATCAACGGATTGAGGTGGGCCACCAGCGCGAACGCAATGCATTCGGGCAACAGGGCAAACGAGGTGGTGAGTCCGGCCAGGACATCGGCGCGCAGACGAATCGGTTTCATGGCTTACCTGATTGAGCGGCCGATGAGCACGGCCGCAGGTGTTCGGGGAAAAGAGGGTTGCGGATGTTACGGAATTGTTCCGGGTCGGGCCAGTGAACGCTGACACATGCCGACTCGGGCTTTATGCTGGCGCGCTCCTGTAGCCGTTGAGTTGAACATGTCTGCATTTCTGAGCGCCCGCGAGGTCTGCCAGCGTCTGCGTGAAGCGGCGCTGGGTGTGCTCGCGTTCAAAGTCTGCGAGATGCCTGACGAGGCGGGACGGGTCGCGGTCGATATCGAGGGCTGGCACCTGCTGCTGGATTTTGAAGGTAGCCGGTTACATCACTGTGAATTTGCCCGCAACGGTAATGGACAAGAAGGCGCGCTGGACACTTGGCAGCGTTATGGCACCGATCCGGTGAGCCTGCTCAGTACTTGGGAACTGGCGCAGATCGAACGATTACTGAAGGAAGCCGTTCAGGTCTGACGCAAATCGAGGTTATAGGTGTAATAACCGCTGTCACGCACGTAGCCGAGGGATTCGTACAAGCCTTGCGCCGTGAAGTTGTCGGTGGCGGTTTCCAACACCAGGCCTTTGGCGCCAGTTGCCAGGGCAAAATCGCGCGCCGTGTTCATCAGCAATCGGCCAACCCCACACCCCCGGGCGGCGGGTGCGGTGAACAGGTCGCTGAGCAGCCAGGTGCGGTGGGCATCGATGGACGAGAACATCGGATACAACTGCACGAAACCCAGCGCTTCACCGTGTTCATCCTGAGCAAGAAAAATCGCCGATTCGCTGGCAGTCATGCGTTCAGCGATGAAGGCTCGCGATTGCACAAGGTTCGACGGCTGCAGGTAAAAACCTCGATAAGCGTCGAACAACGCCGCCACCGCATCCAGATGTGTCGTGTCGGCTCGCACTGCCTGAAGAGTCATATGCCCGCTCCGTTTCCAATCAATGATCGAAACAGCATAGCGCTGCCCTTCGAGTATGCTGGCCTCCTCGCTATATAGTTTTGTATATTGCGAAACCAAAATCGCCAGAACCTTGCCATGCCGTCCAGCAAAGCCGTGTGTCCATGAGTGCCATCCGCGTACGCAACGAACAATTGATCCTCGCCGCCGCCAGCGAAGAGTTTGCCGCCAACGGCTTCGACGCCACCCAGACTCGCGATATCGCGGCGCGTGCCGGCGTGCCCAAGGCCAATCTGTATTACTACTTCCAGACCAAGGAAAACCTCTACGGCAAAGTGTTGCTGGGTTTTGTCGAACCGTTGCTGGAGGCCTCGGCAGTGCTACGTGAAAGCGATGATCCGCTGACGGGGCTGCGCGCCTACGTGGCCGCGCGAATTCGTATTGCCCGCGAGCATCCGGCGATTGCCAAGGTATTCAGTGGCGAGTTGCTGCTGGGCGGCCGACAGTTGCCGGATGAGTGCCGCAATCTGTTGCATGCCGAAGCGCGGCGCAATGTTGAATGCCTGCGCAGCTGGATCGAGCGCGGTTTGCTGGCGCCGGTGGATCCTGAGCATTTGATGCTGTTCATCTGGTCGGCGACGCGCACGTACACCAATATTGGCTGGCAGATGGGCCGGATCATGGGGCGCGAAGTGCCGCAGGATGAGGACTATCAAACGGCGGCGCAGACGATTACGCGGATGGTGTTGGAGGGGGTGGTGGTGACGCCGCGGGTCGGGGAGATTCGTGGGGTTTTGTTTGCGACTTGAGGGGCTGCGGTTTCACAGCCCCCGGACGCCAGCAGGATTGATGCGGGTCAGGGCATGAAATCCAGAGGCATATAGCCTTCCCCGCCCTTTCCTGCATACCAGGCTTGCAGGACGTCCGGCATGCGCCCTTTCCATTGCGCAACATTCGTGTAGTAACGCGCGAGGGTTTTACCCCCAGCCTGGGGCACCAGGACTATGATCCAGAACTGCTCATTCAGTGCACGCATGACAATCGCCGCGTTGCTCGATGGCAATCCCCGGACCCAATAGTTGCTGACCTCACTGTTCGGCACGTCTTCAGAGGACTCACCGTCCATCTTCAAGCCGCAGTTTTGCAGGAGCGTCTGATAGTCGTCCTTAAGCAGCGTGTGCAACATTGCGTTTTCCCGCTGCGTTTGTGCCACACCCAGCGTGAGCAAATCATAGTCGACCAGGACTGTTTGCCTCGATGCCACATACCGTCCACCGTAGTAAACGCCCATTCCGGCGCCGCAATCGGAATCCGCGCCATCCTGTGTCACATCCATCACCCCGTTTAGGGCCTTGAGGGTTAAGACACACTCTCCCTGCTCGTAACGGGCCTGCGTTCCCTCTATCGTTGCAATGCCTTCCAGTTCACCCGAGTGGGAACCGTTCGCTGCTGAAATGTCGAAGGCGATGTGAGAAGCATCCTGGCGCCTGGTTGTGATTTCTGCCCCTTCCGAAACTCCCCAGGGAATGAGCTGCCAAGTGGCGTCCCAGGAAAACGGTTTGACCATGTATTCAAGAGCGGTGAGACGCATCAGGTACTGCCGGCGTAAACAGGGCGCCAGATCGCCACATTGATTACGTTGCTTAAGCCACCCTCGCTGATCCGTTTTAAGCGCTTTCGGATCGTCAACCTTGGCCAGGGTCGACCGCCAGCGCGCCGCGAGTTGCTCGTCGAGGCGCGAGAGATCCGGATCACCGCAAATGGCTTTTTCAGTTTTGCTGGCAGCGCTGGCGCAATCGAAACTGCTGGCGTGGGTGATTGCGGCAAACGCAAGGGCCGTCAGCAGCAAGGCGTGACGCAGGGAAATCGCGAACATCGAGAGATTCCATTCTTCGGACGGCGCGCAGTATGCCAGTGGTGCCCGCGGAAATCCCTGATGGTCACAGCAATCAGGGTTCTTCAATCACTGTGGGAGCGAGCCTGCTCGCGAAAGCGGTGGATCAGCCACTATCAATGTCGACTGACACACTGCCTTCGCGAGCAGGCTCACTCCTACAGGTTTTGTGTGGGTTGTCAGAACGTTATGTCGGCCGCAGCTTTGACGTCGACGCGGCCAGTAGCGCCAGTCAGATGCGCCAGATCCTTGTTGTGCTCGGCGATGATGTCTTCGGCGCTCATGTTGCCGTTGTCGACGGTGGAATGCGCGTCGGCCACGAGCACTACGTCATACCCCAGTTGATGGGCCTGACGCACGGTGGCGTTGACGCAGTAATCGGTTTGCAGGCCGCAGATGACCAGTTTTTCGAAATCTTCGCTCGGCAGCAGTTTGCGCAAGTCTGTCTGGTAGAACGAATCCGGGGTGGTTTTGCGTACGCGCAGGTCTTTCGGCGATGTTTCAAGCCCTTCGGCCAACTGCCAGCCTTCGGCACCCTGGGTCAACGGACTGTCCTTTTCTTCATGCTGGATCAGCACCACCGGCACGTCAGCCTTGCGCGCGCGGGTGCTGAGGCCGTTGATGGTGTCGATCACCCGGTGAATGTCATGGCACTGATATTCGCCCGAGCAGAGGGCGCGCTGGACGTCGATGATCAGTAATGCAGTGGTCATGATGAGCCTTCCTTGATCAGTCCTTGAGACAGGGGCGGACCTGAGCCCGCCCCCTTTTTACGCCCCTCAGTAACCCAGCGACAAGCCCGTGTTGCGGCGTGGATCGTTGGCGCCGTAGAAACGGTTTTTGCCAACTGGCTTACCGCCCAGCGACGGTGCGCCGACCAGAATCGCGGCAATGTGGTTGGCATCCTGCGGCCCGGCGAACTTGTGGCCCCAGCTCTCGAGGATCTTCTTCGTGTCGGGGCTGGCGGCGAAGTCTTCGAGGTTGGTTTCCTCCGGCATCCACTGCTGGTGGAAGCGTGGCGCATCGACCGCCTCCTGCAGGCCCATGCCGTAGTCGATGACGTTGAGCATGGTCAGCAACGTCGCCGTGATGATGCGGCTGCCACCCGGTGTGCCGACCACCATCACCACTTTGCCGTCCTTGGTGACAATGGTCGGGCTCATCGATGACAGCGGTGCCTTGCCCGGAGCAATCGCATTGGCTTCGCCCTGCACCAGACCGTACATGTTCGGCACGCCGACCTTGGAGGTGAAGTCGTCCATTTCATCGTTGAGGATCACCCCGGTCTTGCTCGCCATCACGCCCGCGCCGAACCAGTCGTTGAGGGTGTAGGTGACCGACACCGCATTGCCCCACTTGTCGACGATCGAATAGTGGGTGGTGTTGCTGCCTTCATGGGGCGCTACGCCAGGCTTGAGCTCAGCCGACACGCCGGCCTTGTTCGGCTGGATGGCGTCGCGCAGTTTGGTCGCGTAGTTCTTGTCCAGCAGATGCTCGATCGGGTTTTTGACGAAATCCGGATCGCCAAGGTAACTGTTGCGATCGACATAGGCGTGGCGCATGGCTTCGATCTGATAGTGCATGCCCTGAGCCGAATGGAAGCCCAGATCCTTCATCGGATAACCTTCGAGGATGTTCATGATCTGGCAGATCACTACCCCGCCAGAGCTTGGCGGTGGCGCCGAAACCACGTGATAACCCCGGTAGTCACATTCCACCGGCGCCAGTTCGCGGGTCTTGTATTTGTCGAGGTCGGCCTGGGTGATGATGCCTTTGTTGGCCTGACTCGAGGTGACGATCGCATCCGCGACCCAGCCTTTATAGAAGCCGTCGGCGCCTTTTTCGGAAATGGTTCGCAGGGTCTTGCCGAGGTCTTTCTGCACCAGTTTCTGCCCGACCTGCATCGGCTCGCCTTTGCTGAGGAAGATCGAGCCGGAATCGCGCATGTCCTTCTTGAACACGTCGGTGGCGTACTCCAGCAACTCGACGTCACCCTGCTCCAGTTCGAAACCGTCTTCCGCCAGTTTGATCGCCGGGGCAATCATCTCCTTGCGCGGCTTGGTCCCGTACTTGCTCAGCGCCAGTTCCATGCCAGAGACAGTGCCCGGCACACCCACCGCCAAATGCCCACGGGTGCTCAGGTCGGGAATGACGTTGCCTTCCTTGTCGAGGTACATGTTGGCGGTGGCCGCCAATGGCGCTTTTTCGCGGAAATCGAGGAAGGTCTTGCGCCCGTCCGCCAATTGAATGGTCATGAAGCCGCCACCGCCGAGGTTGCCGGCTGCGGGATAAACCACCGCCAGCGCGTAACCCACGGCGACTGCCGCATCGACGGCATTGCCGCCACTTTTCAATACGTCGACGCCCACATGGGTGGCCAGATGTTGCGCGGTGACCACCATGCCGTTTTCGGCGGCAACCGGTGCGACTGACGCCGCGTGAGCCATGAGACAGCTGAGTGCCAGTGAGGTCGCTATCAGCGATTTGGCCAAAGGTTCGTACTTCATGAGTCGATCTCTTTTTTTGTTTTAGGGTCTGTGCAAAACAGAGGGGGAACGCGTCAAGAGCAACAAGCAGTATGGTCGGCTTTGCGTATTGCGCCTCCCCGTTGAGGCAGTATGCTGGGCGCTGTTGCCATCCTGATCCGGAGCCTGCCGTCATGCCTTATACGTTCATCACCCTGCCCTCGCCCGTCGGCGAGCTGAAGCTGGTCGCGAACGGTTCACGACTGGCGGCCATCCTCTGGGAAAACGACAAACCGAACCGCGTGCGCCTCGGGCCGATGAGCGAGGCACCCGACAATCCGCTCCTGCTGAAAACCGCGCGACAACTTGAAGAATATTTTTCCGGGACGCGGGACTGCTTCGACCTGGAACTGGATTTCGCCGGCACGAATTTTCAGAAAAAAGTCTGGGCGGCGCTCCTGACCATTCCATTCGGCGAGACACGCACCTACAGCCAGATTGCCAAACAGATCGGCAATCCCACCGCCGTGCGGGCAGTGGGCGCAGCGAACGGACGCAACCCGATTTCCATCGTCGCGCCGTGTCATCGGGTGATTGGCGCGTCGGGAAAGCTGACCGGGTTTGCCGGTGGGCTTGAGGCGAAAGAGCGCTTACTGACACTTGAAGGTGGCGACTGGTCGCAGACTGGCAAAACCGGGGATTTGTTTTAGTCAGTCAATACAGATCAAGAGATCGCAGCCTTCGGCGACTCCTACCTGGAATGCGTTTTCCTGTAGGAGCTGCCGAAGGCTGCGATCTTTTGATTTATTGGGCAAAAAGGTTATTCATCGCCGCATATTGCAACAGCATGATGGTCTTGGCGTCGCAGATCTCACCGCGCTGAAACGCCGCCAACGCGTCGTCGAATCGCCACTCCAGTACTTCCAGCTCTTCGGTCTCCTCTTCCAGACCACCCCCGTCGCTGACCTTCGATGCGGCGTCGTATTCAGCAATGAAGAAGTGCAGCTTCTCGGTCACCGAACCGGGACTCATATAGGCCTCGAACACCTTCTTCACATCGTGCACGCGATAACCGGTTTCCTCTTCGGCTTCATCGCGAATCCGCTGTTCCGGCGCAGCGCCTTCGAGCAAGCCTGCAGCCACCTCGATCAACAGACCATCATGACCATTGACGAATACCGGCAAACGAAACTGCCGTGTCAGCACCACCGTGCGCTGCTCGCGGTTGAACAACAGAATCGCAGCGCCATTGCCGCGGTCGTAAACCTCACGGGTCTGACGCTGCCACTCGCCATTGTTGCGGTGATAGTCGAAGGTGATTTTCTTCAGCAGATACCAGTCATGGGACAACACCTGAGTGTCGACGATGTTGACCCGCTCGGCAGTGTTGGACATGACGCTTGATCCTTTTGTCATTGAAGGCACCTGGGTAGGTAAATGCCCTTTTTTGTGAACGAAAAAACGAAAACCTATACCGCCCTACAAACTATGTCGAAACATCCTACAGGCATTACCTACTCGCCCGACTTCTTTCCTGATTGATCCCCCGCAAAGTCCGCGCACCTTTTTGACGTGCGCGAGAGACTGCGAATGCTTCCAACCGATCGGCTTCTGGCCCTGAGCAACAGCATCGGCCTGCTCGTTGTTGCTGCTTTGAATCCCGATGAGCCGGACGTCGACAACCTGATCCGCGAATTTCGCCTGTGCCTGAACAACTATGAGGCATGGGCAGAGCAGTTCTGGACCGGGACGGCGCTGGATGTCGAGCAGGTCTTCACTGTCGGCAACGACGTGCGCCTCACCGCGCAGATCAAGTCGCGCCAACCGCTCAGCTCATCGGTGGCCATGTGCTCGGCCAGCGGGTCGCTGACGCTGGTGCACATGTTCGAGGCCGCGCGGTTCGTGCCGATCGGCGATACGCCGGTGACGCTCGAACCGGTGCTTGCCAATGTCGGCGGTGAGCTGACTTTCGGCGAAGCGCTGCATTACACCATCGGCCCCAGCGGCATTCTGCAGGTGACCGATTGTGATCGGGGCCAGCGTTATCGCATCACCTTCTTTCCCGATGTTTCCACCGACCATGTGCGTGCCCTGTATGCCTCTTATGAAGGTGTCATTGCAGGCCTGGAAGGCTGGTTGCGCGCTGAATGGGCCGGGTTTCAGCCGCAGTGGACGGAGTTTTCCAGCGCCGGGTTTCTTCAGCGTTACGGTCAGTTGCAACAGGCCGATTGGCGTGGACTCGAGAAAGCCCTGAATGACGTTTGGGACGACATCAAACAGGTATTCGCCCTCCTCGCTGACTTGCAGGCCAACAGTGAAAAATTGCTGGAATACCTCAGCGAGGCCGAGCTTGAGGCGTTATTGAATGCCTCCAGCGAGGCCATCGCCAACGGCTTGCTGATCCTCAGTGACGAACCCCTTCTGTTTATTCATCTGGCCGCGTTTACCAGTTGGTTGAAGATGCTGCCGCCGCAATACCTGGCTGAAGTGGTGGCCGAGGTGCGGGTCGAACTGCTGATCAGTTTTCTGCTGATGGGGTTGTCGGGTGGTGTCGGCGTGCCGGTGCGCTTGAGCAGCAAAGTGCTGGCGAAGGTCAAGTCGCCGCGCGCGCGGGAATGGCTGGCGGCGTCGGCTTTGCGCTTGGCTGAGCTGACGTCGGCACCGGAGCTGAACAAACATGCGGGCGCGTTGAAGCCGCTGATGTTTCACGCGCGTGACGTTGAGTTGAAACCGACACCGTCGATACCGCTGAACATTCGTCAGGCCGATGCGCTGGTGTTGACGGTGCCGAATCCGGCGCCTGTTGTGCGGGACAAGCCTGGCGCTTCGAGCCGGCTGGAACGGCATGAGCCGCATGACGATTCGCCGGATCAGGCGAAAAATCCCAACGGCGACAGCGCTGATTGCGTGCCCTTCACCTGCACCAACGGTTGTCCGGTGTCGATGGTCACTGGTGAAGAACTGCTGACCCTGACTGATGCGGTGCTCGATGGCGTATTGCCGTTTGAGTTCACGCGGTTGTATCGCTCCAGTGCCGCCGAAATCGATGTTGGGTTGGGCTTTGGCTGGAGTCATTCGCTGGCGCATCGGCTGGTATTTTTCGCTGATGAGGTTGTTTGGGTCGATCACGAGAACCGTCGCACCCGTTTTCCGCTGCCGAGTATTGAGCGGCCGGCGATTCACAACAGCCTGTCACGGGCAGCGATTTTTCTGGGTGATGAGCCGGAGGAACTGATCCTCGCATTGGCCGGCGAAACGGCGCGGTTTTATCACTTTCGTGCAGGACAGCTGACGGCAATCAGCGATGCCTACGGCAATCGTCTGACGGTGCAGCGCGATCGCTCTGACCGGGTGCAGCGCCTGGACAACGGCGCCGGGCGTTCGCTGCTGTTGCGCTATGACCGGGCGCAGTTGTTGGGTGTCGATTATCAGGTGTTTCGCGACGGTGCCTGGAGCACTGAACAAGCGCTGGTCAGCTATCGCTATGACGCCTATCAGCACCTGATCGAAGCCAGCAACGCCGTCGGCGACAGCGAGCGCTACGACTACGACGACGCCCACGTGATTCTGCAGCGGCAACTGGCGGGCGGCGCGAGTTTTTTCTGGGAGTGGGAGCGGTCGGGGAAAGCTGCCCGTTGCGTCAGGCACTGGGCCTCGTTTTCGCAGATGAACACGCGTTACGTCTGGGCGGACGACGGCAGTGTTGCGGTGCATTACGTCGATGGCACTGAAGAAACGTACGTGCACGACGAGCGTGCGCGGCTGGTGCGCAAGGTCGAGGCCGATGGCGGCGAACAGCTCAAGGCTTATGACTCATCGGGCCGTTTGATCGCCGAGCAGGATGCCTTGGGCACGGTCACCGAATACCGCTACGACGAAGTCGGCCGGCTTATCGCGCTGATTCCACCTGTTGATGCGCCCACGTCCTACGAGTATCGCAACGGTTTCCTGCACAAACGCTCTCGCGGCGACGCGGTGTGGATCTACCGGCGCAATGCCGAGGGTGATGTCACCGAAGCGGTCGATCCTGACGGTCAGGTCACCCATTACTACTACGACACCCGGGGTCAGTTGCTGTCGATTCGTTACCCGGACAGCAGCCGGCATCGGCTGGTCTGGAATGCCCTTGGCCAGTTGACCGAAGAGACCTTGCCCGACGGCGGTGTAAGGCGCTTTTCCTACGATGCACTGGGGCGGCGGACCACCACCGCGGACGAACACGGTGCAGTCACCCGTCAGCACTGGGACGCCGTCGGCCGACTGATCCAGACGACATTTCCTACCGGCAGCACTCGCGCCTACAGCTACGGCGCCTACGGTCAGGTCACCGCAGAGCGTGATGAACTCGGGCGCATTACCCGTTATGAATACGACGATGACCTGCACCTGGTTTCGCGGCGGATCAACCCTGACGGCACGCGAGTGCAGTACCGCTACGACCATGCGCAACTGCTGCTCACCGAGATTGAAAACGAGTCCGGGGAAAAATATCGGCTGGACTACACGCCGACCGGGCTGATTCGTCAGGAAAGCGGTTTTGACGGCCGCCGTACCGCGTACGCCTATGACCTCAACGGCCATCTGCTGGAGAAGACCGAGTTCGGGGATGACGGCTCGCAATTAGTCACTGCCTATGCACGCGATGCTGCCGGGCGCCTGTTAATCAAGACCCTGCCCGACGGCATCAAGGTCACTTACCAATACGACCGCCTCGGCCGACTGATCAGTGTTGATGACGGCCAGCAACACCCGCTGGCCTTCGAGTACGACCGTCAGGACCGCTTGATCACCGAGCATCAGGGCTGGGGCACCCTGCGCTACCGCTACGACGCCTGCGGCCAGCTCAAGCGCCTGCGCCTGCCGGACAACAGCGTGCTCGACTACCGCCACGCCAAGGGTGGCGCGCTGACCGACATCGACCTCAACGGCACGCCGCTGACCCGTCACGTCTACCAGTCCGGACGCGAACGGCAACGCCAGCAGGGCCTGCTGCTCAGCGAATATACCTACGACGATCAAGGAAGATTACTCGCCCACGCCGTAGGCCATCAGCGCGATTCGCTGTACCGCCGCGATTATGCCTACAGCGCCAACGGCAATCTCGCGCACATCGCCGACAGCCGCCACGGCCAGCGCACCTACGGCTACGACGCCCTCGACCGCCTCATTCGCGTACGCCATTCCCGCGACGAACTGCCGGAAAGCTTCGCCCACGACCCGGCCGGCAACCTGCTGATGCAGGACCGCCCCGGCCCCAGCCAGATAAAAGGCAATCGCCTGCTGATGCAAGGCGATCGCCACTACGACTACGACGCTTTCGGCAACCTGATCCGCGAACGCCGCGGCCGCGCCCAGACCCTCGTCACCGAATACCGCTACGACTGCCAGCACCGCCTGATCGGCCTGACCCGCCCCGACGGCCAGACCGCCAGTTACCGCTACGACGCCTTTGGCCGGCGCATCAGCAAAACCGTCGGCGACGCCACTACCGAGTTCTTCTGGCAGGGCGATCACCTCGTCGCCGAAAGCAGCGAAAGCGAATACCGCAGCTACATCTACGAACCCGGCACCTTCCGCCCCCTCGCGCTGCTCGACGGCAAAGGCCCGAAAAAAGCCTGCCCCTTCTACTACCAGCTCGACCACCTCGGCACCCCACAGGAACTCACCGACTACAGCGGCGACATCGTCTGGTCAGCGCAATACGACGCCTACGGCAAAGTCGCCACGCTGACCCTGGCCGGCGACAACTACCTGAACCAGCCGCTGCGCTTTCAGGGGCAGTACTTCGACGGCGAAAGCGGCCTGCATTACAACCGCCATCGGTACTACGACCCGAGGCTGGGGCGGTATCTGACGCCGGATCCGATCAAGTTGGCGGGTGGGCTGAATCAGTACCAGTACGTGCCGAATCCGACGGGGTGGGTGGATCCGTTGGGGTTGGCTTGCACTCCGTGTCCTGGAGCGATACCAGCAGATGGACCGTACAGTGAGATTGTTCCGGGAGGGGGATTAGCAGCTCATGAAGCTCAAGGTGGACATCTTATTATCAAGCATGTCGGAAAAACCGATACCCAACTGGCTCAAAGACTACAAGCAGAGCCCAACATTCCTGCTGCTTCTACTTTCATGAACCGTGCCGAAGCCGAAGCTGCAGTATCTGAAGCATTAAGCGCAAACTCGCAAAAAGTGACTCAATTTTTAAACAGCAACAAAGGGAAAACGAGTTTTTCGCATGACCTCAGTCGACCAGTGGGTGTGAGTATGCTCAATGGCCTTTCGCACTCCCAATCAGCATCAAAACTACTACTAGTTCTGAAAAAAGACCCTGCACTACCTTTGGGATATTTTTTACTGACAGGATTTCCGGAGCTATGAAAAACGACTTTCCAGAGGCTCAAGATTTTTTTGGCGCCTACTTTCATCAAGACTGGCTGGTGGAGCACGACACAGCAGATCAAGTCATTGATGACTTCTTGAGAGGTTCAGATAAAGAAGTATTGATTCTGGTCCGCAGAGAGCTGCAAACCCTAATCAAGAGAAAGCTGTGCGAAATGGAATTACGGGCGTTTCTATTAAAAGAGCTGCATTGTTATTACTGCTACTGGAACGAATGGCCGTCCGGCGAAATATGGCTTCGTCACATCGAAAGGAAACTGAACGAAAACCTGGATGACTAGCATGTACCTTTTCGAGGGCCTGAAATTGCAGGTCCAGTAGATCCGAGCTCGTGCCCTTCTCTTCCTCGCCTTTGGTTTCGGGCGTCACATCATGGCGAAGCTCATTATTTTGGTGAGGCATGTTCTAAAGAAAAGCCCGGCAGCGCTACCGGGCTTCTTTATTTGCAACTACCGAGCGATGAGCGAACGCGTGTCATCGACAGGCTGCTCGGTGAAAGAGACCCCATGAATCAACGGCCCATAACGCCGGCTGAATTCCCGGTTGTACGGCACGCCATCCTTGCTGCTGCCGTTGTCCCAATTCACCGACCAGGTCATCAAGCCTTTGATCGGTATCCCCTTGATCGCCAGACGCTTGAGGACATTCCCGACCACGGTTTTGTCGATCACATAACCGGTGGCCGCCGCATCGTTGTTGGCCGGCAGGCCGATGACGAACTTGTCTGCCGGGATCCGCGTGAAGCCACGCGTGCCGGTCACCAGACTCTCGGTCAGGTAGTAGAGAAAATCCTCTTTCAGCGGGTCGTTGTTTTGCGCAATCCACGCACCCGCGCCGTTGTTGGCTTCCGGCACCCAGACGCCGTCACCGCCCTGATTGTAGAACTGCGGGGCGATAAAGTCGTAGTAGCCTTCCAGCGCTTGCAGATAGCCAACGTATTTACCGGTGCTGGTCAGATACGGAAACTCCGGAGCCATGCTGATGATGAAGTGCTTGCCCAGGCCTGCGTAGTAATCCTTGACCAGTTTCAGCGCGGCCGGCAGGACGGTCTTGTTGGCAGCGAAATCAATCGCGCTCTGTTCAAGATCGATGTCCAGTCCGTCGAAGCCGTAGGTTTCCACCAGACGGATGATTTCATTCGCCAGCGGTTGTTCTTGTCCGCTGCGCAACTCGATGTGCGCGTCGGCGCCACCGAGGGAAATCAACACGGCCCGCCCCTGGCTGTTGAGCACGCCGACCTGACGGCGGAACTCGGCATCGGAAACGTTGAACGGTTTGAAGGTCGGAATGCCGCTGCCCTTCATGAAGGCCACCGCGACGACGTTGTACTCCTTGGGCACTTCTTCCAGCGAGAGGCTGGCGAAGCGGCCTTGGCGGTAACCGTCGCTCGGACCTGCGGGCCAGTTGTGCCAGAAGCCCATGAGGATCTTTTTGCCGGCAATACTCGGCATCAGCGAGGCGGCATCGCTCGCGGCGTTTTGCACTAAAGTGAAATCGATTTTTGACATGTTCTAATCCTTCAGAACGTGTGGGTTTGACGACGTAGCGCCGTTATTTGAAGTCGACGTCGAAGGCCTGATAGAAGGCGTTACCGGTGTTGGCGACGATCCACATCAGTACGACCACGTGATGGCCCTTCTTGTTGGCCGGCAGTTTCACCGTGTGATTGACCTTGGCCTTCAGCTCATTCGGGTAGCTGTAATACGGCACCTGAGTGTAGAAGTCCTCGAAGAACGGTTGGGCTTCCAGTTGCGCACGGGTAATACGCTGTTTCGGGTCCCAGCCATCCTTGGTGATCAGCCAGCGGTAGCCGCGGGTGGTGTGCGGCGCGGTGTATTCCCATTTGATTTCGAGGGTCTGCCCCGGGGTGACATTGAGCAGCGGCCAAGTGAACGGACGCGCGAGTTTTTTGCTCATTTCCTCATTAGTGAAGTTCACACAGTCGCGGGCATCGGTCTTGCCGCCGCTGAGGATGTAGCCATCACCCGGCGGCGTGACACTGTCCGAATCGCTCTGGTAAGGCGCCGGAAACGGCCCCGCTGCCAGTGCCGGGAAATTCTTCCCGCCTTCCATTTCGTTGACCTGCCAGGCGCCGAGCAATCCTTGCTCGATCGCTACCGCACCGCGGCTTGCAGGGGAAATGACACGACCGTGTCGCAGTTGGGTTTGTGGTTGATTCATGTTTTTCACTCCGTTGATTTAAGAACTCTCCTTTCCGAGGAGAGGCCTTCAAGCTAACGGAGGCGAATTTTTTGTCCATCGGCGGTTTTGTCGCAGTCAGCGGGTGAAAGCCAACAAAACACCGCAAATACTGGATGCATATACAGTTGTTTGCGATAACGCCCACCCGAGATGACGCCAAAAGATTACACGCCGTTGCTGCAAAAACTGCCATTCAGTACTCAGGGCAACTGTGCCTGAAACTCCTTTTCGTACTGTCCGGCGAGTTGTTCTTTCTGTTTTTCGTTGAGCAATTTGCCGGCCATCTGAAAGAACTTCTGCTCTTCTTCCTCCAAGTGGTGATGAACCTTTTCCGACAGCTTCTTCGCGGTCACCAGCCAGGCCGGGCTGGACATCTCGGTCTCGTCGAGTTCTTCCATCATCTCGTCCATTTCATGGTGTTCGGAGATGGCATGGCGGCTCAGGTCGACGCCATTGTCGAATTCCATTAACGGGATATAGAAATGGCGTTCTTCGGCGGTTTCATGGGCCTGAAGTTCGGCTTTGAGTTGTTTGTAAGCCTCAACCCGCTCCGGGGTATCGCCGCTGGTTTTGATCAGGCTTTTGGCGTAAGTACGCTGGCGGTCATGGCTTTCGCGAAGGGCTTCAAAAATATTCATGGGGGTTCCTCATCTACCGCGTGCGGAAATGACGCTGTAAAGGCTAGACCCCGACGTGAGAGCGGCAGTTCCGCCGGGTTGAGGGAGGGCTTGGAAGACAGGCGCCGGGCAGGATAGGCTGCGAGTTCACATCACAAGGAAGTCCTGCATGAACCTGCGTATCGAGTTGTCGCAAAACTCAACAGAAGAAGAACGTCAGGCCATTCTGGCCCCCCTGCACGCCTATAACGTGGCCAAGGCCGGGATCGCGGTATCAGAGCCGCTCACCCTGCTGGTGCGAGATGATCACGACAAGATTCTGGGCGGACTTTATGGCCGACTGGTTTGCCAGTGGTTGTTCATCGATTTGCTGTCAGTGCCTGAAGCAGGCCGGGGCCAGGGAATGGGCTCGAAGCTGATGCGCATGGCCGAGGAGCTGGCGCGTGAGAAAGGCTGCATCGGCGCATGGCTCGACACGTTCGACTTTCAGGCACCGGAGTTCTACAAGAAGCTGGGGTATAGCCAGTTTGGGGAAATCGTCGATTATCCGCCGGGGCACAAACGGCATTTTTTCCAGAAGCGACTTGTAGGTTGAATGTACCGGCCCCTTCGCGAGCAGGCTCGCTCCCACATTTGGAATGCATTCCACGGTAGGAGTGAACCTGCTCCGGGCGGCGTTCCGACGATGCCGGCAGCCGCTTCAACGCATGATCAGAGGCAGGTCGCCAACGCCGCCAACCGACGCTTGGCAACAAAGTCGTCCTTCTGCGCGTAGTAATTCAGCGTCGTGCCGGAAGCTTCAGTGATCACGTCGACAAACGACTCCGCCGAACGGGTATACACCGTCGTACCGCCCGATTTGCGTGGTTCCAGGTACGCTGCCGCATCAACGCCGAACACCGCTTCGTCCTGCCAACCAAACTGCACACACTGCGCCACGACTTTTTCAGCCTTGTCCGACGTCAACACCTTGTACGGGGTTTTCGTGCGAGCATCGTCCATCACCGAGCCTGCACAACCGGCCAGCAGCGTCGCCGCCAGCGCTACCATCAGAATTCGCATTGCATTCGCTCATTCAGAAAAAAGCGGACTGTATCACCGCAACAGGAGAAATCGTTCTGCTTTACTGCATTTATAGCGCGACACGCGCCAGCCGCTGCGGCAACCTAAGGTCATCAGCCCCACAAGGAAAACCCATGGCGCCTACCGATCAGCGACATGAACATGCCCTGAAAGTGTTTCTCGATGCGCGCCCCGAACTGCGCGAAACCCTCGATCACCTCAACCCGTTGCTGGCTCAGGCCAAGGGTGAAACCCAGGCGCAGTATCGCGAAGAGCGCCTGCATGAAGCGTTTGAGGCCGAAGCGGAAAGCCTCGGACTGTTCGCCTGGGAGTTGACGTTGCAACTGACGGCTGATTCGCCTGAGCAATACCAGGCGCAGCGTCTGGAAGTACATCGTGAGGTGGCGGAAATGGCCGGGATGGATTGGCTGGAATATTGCGATCTGTATGGCATAGAACCGTAAACGCCGCGAAAGGACACCGCCACTCATGCTGCCATCCGCCTCGACTCACCGCGCCAGCCCCGGCCATCTGCACACGCAAAAGTGGCGCGGACGAGTGGGTCTGGCGCTGGTGGCCAGCCTCTCGGTGCTGGCCGGAATGACCGACGCCATCGGCTTTATGGCCAGCGGCGATTTCGTCTCGTTCATGAGCGGCAACACCACCCGGCTCGCCGTGGCGATCAGCGATGGCGATGTCGGGCTGACCGTGCGTTTGCTGATCCTCGTCGCAACGTTTATTGGCGGGAATGCCTTGGGGGTGGTCGTCGCACGTTTCGGCGGACGCCGGGCGTTACCGCTGCTGCTGTGTATCGCCACCCTGCTGTGCGCGGCGGCGGTCTGGCCATTCGACACACAACTGCCGGCGCTGATGGCGGCAATCATTGCGATGGGCATGCTCAACGCGTCGGTTGAAGAGGTGAACGGTTTGCCGGTCGGACTCACCTATGTCACCGGCGCGTTGTCGCGATTCGGACGAGGGCTGGGCCGCTGGATGCTCGGCGAGCGGCGCAGTGGCTGGCGGGTGCAACTGGTGCCTTGGAGCGGAATGTTTATCGGCGCGATTCTGGGGGCGGTGCTGGAACATCACTTGGGACTGAAGGCGATGTTTGTCAGCGGTTTGCTGGCCGCGATGATCGGCTTGCTCTCGCTGAAAATCCCACGGCGCTGGCAACTGGGCTATATGCCTCGCTAATCAACGCCCGCCCCGGATTTCCTGTAGGAGCTGTCGAGTGAAACGAGGCTGCGATCTTTTGATCTTGCTTTTAAAGATCAAGATCAAAAGATCGCAGCGTGCCCCAGCTCCTACATGGGTTCGCACTGTGGCCGATGGCAGCAGGCGGACAGTTGTTCCCCCAAAAGCGGAATGTGCGTGCAACTTGGGTTTCGCGGCGGCTTCGATAAAGCTTTATCATGACCGCAGTTTTGCTGATCGAGTCTGTCATGAAGTTCGCCATCGCGCTGTTTTCCGCCGCCCATGCGCCCTCATCGCGCCGTGCCCTGTTGTTTGCGCAGGCTGCGCTGGCCGGTGGGCATGAGATTGTCCGGCTGTTTTTCTATCAGGACGGCGTCTATAACGCCTCGGATGCGGTCGTCACTCCGCAGGACGAACTGGACCTGCCCAAACAATGGCGCACGTTCATCAGCGAACAGAAGCTGGACGGTGTGGTGTGTATCGCCGCCGCCCTGCGTCGTGGTGTGCTGAACGCTGAAGAAGCCAAACGCTATCAACGTGACGCCGTCTCTGTCAGTACACCGTGGGAATTGTCCGGTCTAGGCCAGTTGCATGACGCGGTGCAAGACGCCGACCGTTTGATCTGCTTTGGAGGTGCGTGAGATGGCCAAATCCCTGTTGATCATCAGCCGCCAATCGCCATGGTCCGGCCCCGGCGCCCGCGAAGCGCTGGACATCGTGCTGGCCGGTGGCGCGTTCGATCTGCCGATCGGTTTGCTGTTTCTCGATGATGGCGTGCTGCAACTCAGCGCCGGGCAAAATGCCAAGGCCCTGCAGCAGAAAGACCTCAGCGCCAACCTGCAGGCGCTGCCGATGTTTGGTGTCGAAGAGCTGTTCTATTGCGCCGACAGCGCCAGCACTCGCGGTCTCGACAAACTGTCGCTGGAAGAAGCACAGCCACTGGCCGCCGAACAAATCACCGCCCTTATTGACCGTTACGACCAGGTGATCACCCTCTGATGTCGACTTTGCATGTGTTGTCTCATTCCCCGTTCGGCGACGATCGCCTGACCAGCTGCCTGCGTCTGATCGGCAGCGCTGATGCTGTGTTGTTGTCCGGCGATGCGGTCTACGCCTTGCAACCGGGCACCGCGCCGTTTACCGCGCTACAAAGCCGTCAGATCAAATTACTGGTTCTGGCCGAAGATGCACAGGCTCGCGCCATCGAAATTCCGGACTGGGCCGAGGCCATCGATTACCCGGCCTTCGTCGAGCTGTCGATCCATCACGACAAGGTCAACAGCTGGCTATGAATTCCATGACCGTCGGCGCCCGCGCCATCGAACTGGACAAGGATGGTTTTCTTGTCGACCTAAGTGACTGGTCCGTCGACGTTGCCAGCGCCCTCGCCGCCGCTGAAGAAATCGAGTTGACCGCAGAACACTGGGAAATCCTCGAACTGCTGCGCAGCTTCTACGCAGAATTTCAGCTGTCCCCGGCCACGCGCCCGTTGATCAAGTACACCGCGCTGAAGCTTGGCGCGGAAAAAGGCAACAGCCTGCACCTGAACCGACTGTTCAAAGGCACCCCCGCCAAACTCGCCGCGAAACTGGCGGGCCTGCCCAAACCGACGAATTGCTTATGACCGACTTTCCAGCGCTGACCCTCGAAACGCCAGCCGAACATCCGTTCGCTCAATTCGTGCGAATCCTCGGCAAGGGCAAACGCGGCGCCCGCGACCTGACCCGCGAAGAAGCCCGCGAAGCCATGGGCCTGGTGCTCGACGACAAGGTTGAAGACACCCAGCTCGGCGCGTTCCTGATGTTGCTGCGGCACAAGGAAGAAAGCGCCGAGGAGATGGCCGGTTTCACCGAAGCCTTGCGCGAGCGCTTGCAGGCGCCGGCGCTCAACGTCGATCTGGACTGGCCAACCTATGCCGGCAAGAAGCGCCATCTGCCGTGGTATCTGCTGGCGGCCAAATGCCTGGCACAGAACGGCGAGCGCATTTTCATGCACGGCGGCGGCGCACACACGGCCGGGCGTCTGTACAGCGAGCAGTTGCTCGGCGAATTGAACATCCCGTTGTGCCGCACTTGGCAACAGGTCGGCACAGCGCTGGACAACGGCGGACTGGCATTCATGCCGCTGGTGGACTGGGCGCCGCAGTTGCAGAACATGATCGACCTGCGCAACACCCTGGGCCTGCGTTCGCCGATCCATTCCCTGGCGCGGATTCTCAATCCGTTGGGCGCACGCTGCGGCCTGCAAAGTATTTTCCACCCCGGCTATCAGGCGGTGCACCGTGATGCCAGCGGCCTGCTCGGCGACACGGCGATTGTGGTCAAGGGCGACGGCGGCGAAATCGAGATCAACCCGGATGCCGACAGTCACTTGTACGGCACCACCGGCGGCGAGAGCTGGGACGAGGAATGGCCGCAGATGTCAGCGCAACGTCACGTCAAACCGGCAACTTTGGACGTTGAACATCTGAAAGCGGTGTGGCGTGGCGATGCGGTGGACAGCTATCCGCAGATGGCGCTGATTTCGACCATGGCCCTGGCC
Organism: Pseudomonas sp. NPDC085632; assembly: GCF_044541255.1. Lineage (NCBI taxonomy): Bacteria > Pseudomonadati > Pseudomonadota > Gammaproteobacteria > Pseudomonadales > Pseudomonadaceae > Pseudomonas > Pseudomonas sp. NPDC085632. The sequence goes on from NZ_JBITSX010000004.1 coordinate 209,055, forward strand.
TTGCGCGGCCTCGGCCAGCCCCGCGAACAAGCCTTCGCAACCGCCGAGCAATACTGGGCCGCGCGGAACAAATCGATTTAACCGATCATTCACGCCCGATCTTTGCGCTTTTTGTTCGAACTCATCGGAATAGACTCGACTCCAACGATTATTGGTTTACGGAGTCTTGATCATGGGTTTACTCGTCGATGGCCACTGGCAGGACAAGTGGTACGAAAGCAGCAAGGACGGCGCGTTCCAGCGTGAACAGGCCAAACGCCGCAACTGGGTCACCGCCGACGGTGAACCCGGTCCCAGCGGTGAAGGCGGTTTTGCCGCTGAAGCCGGGCGCTATCACCTCTACGTTTCCCTCGCCTGTCCATGGGCGCATCGCACGCTGATTCTGCGCAAGCTCAAAGGTCTGGAAAGCCTGATCGACGTTTCCGTGGTCAGTTGGTTGATGCTGGAAAACGGCTGGACCTTCGACAAAGCACTTGGCTCGACGGGCGACAAGCTTGATGGCTTTGAATTCATGCATCAGCGCTACACCGCCGACACTGCCGACTACACCGGCCGCGTCACCGTACCGGTGTTGTGGGACAAAAAGCTCAAGCGCATCGTCGGTAATGAATCCGCGGAGATCATCCGCATGTTCAACAGCGCCTTTGATGATCTGACCGGCAATGATCTGGATTTCTACCCCGCGCCATTACGCGGCGAGATCGATGCGCTGAACGAGCGAATCTATCCGGCGGTGAACAACGGCGTGTATCGAGCAGGCTTTGCGACGTCGCAGCCAGCTTATGAAGAAGCGTTCGATGAGGTGTTTGCCGAGCTTGATCATCTGGAGCGCGTTTTGGGCGCCAACCGTTATCTGAGCGGGGAATACCTGACTGAAGCGGACATCCGCCTGTTCACCACGATGATTCGTTTCGACGCGGTGTATCACGGGCACTTCAAGTGCAACCTGCGGCGGATTGCCGATTACCCGAATCTGTCGAACTGGTTGCGTGAGCTGTATCAGTGGCCGGGGATTGCCGAGACGGTGGATTTCCAGCACATCAAGAACCACTACTACGGCAGTCACAAGACGATCAACCCGACAGGGGTTGTGCCGAAGGGGCCGGCGCAGGATTTCACTGTGGCCCATGATCGGGCGCGGTTGGCTGGGAAAGGGGTTTGGCGCCGGGGCTGAGATTTGTATTGTTTTTGATGGCCCCATCGCTGGCAAGCCAGCTCCCACAGGGATTTTGATGATGCTGAAGATTGCAGCTTCAACACAAAACCTGTGGGAGCTGGCTTGCCAGCGATGGGGTCAACTCGGTTTTCAGACCTGCGCCTGAGCCCCTTCAAACCACGCCAATTTTTCGCGCAACTGCACCACTTCACCAACGATAACCAATGTCGGCGCGTGCACTTCATGCTCCGCCACCAATCGCGGCAAATCGGCCAGCGTGCCGGTGAAGACGCGCTGATTGATCGTGGTGCCCTGCTGAATCAATGCCGCCGGGGTATCCGCTGAACGACCGTGCTTGATCAGTTGTTCGCAGATGACCGGCAAGCCGACCAGGCCCATATAGAACACCAGCGTCTGCGCCGGCGCGACGAGGTCGGCCCATGGCAGATCGGTGGAGCCGTCCTTCAAATGCCCGGTGACAAACCGCACGGACTGCGCGTAATCACGATGGGTCAGCGGAATCCCGGCATACGCCGCACAACCGCTGGCCGCCGTAATACCCGGCACTACCTGAAACGGGATACCGTGAGCGGCCAGCTCTTCGATCTCTTCGCCGCCACGGCCGAAGATGAATGGATCGCCGCCCTTCAAACGCACCACGCGCTTGCCGGCCTTGGCCAGATCGACCAGTTGCTGGTTGATCTGATCCTGCGGTACGGCGTGATCAGACCGACGCTTGCCAACGTAGACTCGCTCGGCATCACGACGGCACAGCTCAAGAATCGCCGGCGCGACCAAGCGGTCGTACAGCACCACATCGGCCTGCTGCATCAGACGTAAAGCCTTGAAGGTCAGCAGATCCGGATCGCCCGGGCCCGCGCCGACCAAATAAACCTCGCCGGTGGTGACCATGGCCTCGCCATCGATCTTGGCTTGCAGCAGACCCTCGGCTTCAGCGCCCTGCCCGGCCAGTTGTCGATCGGCAATCGGCCCCTGAAACACGTCTTCCCAAAAACCACGACGCTGCTGCACATCCGGAAACAGGCTTTTCACCTGATTGCGGAAACGCGCGGCGAGTCCGGCCAACTGACCGTAAGTCGACGGAATCCAGGTTTCGATTTTGGCGCGAATCAAACGCGCCAGCACTGGCGCGTCGCCGCCGCTGGACACCGCGATGATCAGTGGCGAGCGATCGACGATCGCCGGGAAGATCACGCTGCACAAGGCCGGCGCATCGACCACGTTGACCGGCACGCAGCGCCGATGAGCATCGGTGGAAACTTGTGCGTTCAGCGTTTCGTCGTCGGTGGCGGCGATGATCAGCCCGCAACCGTCCAGATCCGCCTCGACGTAACCGCGTAACAGGCATTCGCCACCGGAGGCGGTGACCAGTTCACGCAGTTGCGTTTCGATTTCAGGTGCGACCACCCGCAGCCGCGCACCGGCATCGGCCAGCAGGCGGGATTTGCGCAAGGCAATTTCCCCCCCACCGACGACCAACACACGACTGCCGCGCAGGTTGTGAAACAGCGGCAGATATTTCATTTAGCCGATGACCTCAAGGCCACCCATGTACGGCTTGAGCACGTCCGGCACACGGATCGAACCGTCGGCCTGCTGGTAGTTTTCCAGCACGGCAACCAGCGTACGGCCAACAGCCAGACCAGAACCGTTCAAGGTGTGTACCAGCTCAGGCTTGCCGGTTTCCGGGTTACGGAAACGCGCTTGCATACGGCGGGCCTGGAAGTCGCCGCAGTTCGAGCACGAGGAGATTTCCCGGTACTTGTCCTGGCTCGGGATCCACACTTCCAGGTCGTAGGTCTTGACCGCGCTGAAGCCCATGTCGCCAGTGCACAATGCCAGGGTGCGGTAAGGCAGACCGAGCAGTTGCAGGACTTTTTCAGCGTTGGCGGTCAGGCCTTCCAGCGCTTCCATCGAGGTCGATGGCTCAACGATCTGGACCATTTCAACTTTGTCGAACTGGTGCTGACGGATCATGCCGCGCGTATCGCGACCCGACGCACCGGCTTCACTGCGGAAGCACGGGGTGTGCGCGACGAACTTGATCGGCAGCAGTTTCGAATCGACGATTTCGCCGGCGACGATGTTGGTCAGCGACACTTCGGCGGTCGGGATCAGGTACAGATCGGCTTCGCCTTCGCGGGCGATCTTGAACAGGTCTTCTTCGAACTTCGGCAGTTGACCGGTGCCTTGCAGCGCCGGCGCCTGAACCAGATAAGGCGTGTACGCCTCTTCGTAGCCGTGCTCGTTGACGTGCAGGTTGATCATGAACTGTGCCAGTGCGCGATGCAGACGCGCGATCGGGCCGCGCAGCAGGGCGAAACGTGCGCCGGACAGCTTGGCAGCGGTTTCGAAGTCCAGCCAGCCGAACTTCTCGCCCAAGGCAACGTGGTCTTTCACTTCGAAATCGAAAGCGGTCGGGGTGCCCCAGCGGCGTACTTCAACGTTGTCGTCTTCGTCTTTACCGACCGGCACGGATTCGTGCGGCAGGTTCGGGATACCGAGCAGGATCGAGTCCAGTTCGGTCTGGATCGCGTCCAGTTCGACTTTACCAGCGCTCAGTTCGCCCGCCATGCGCTCGACGTCCGCCATCAACGGCGCGATGTCTTCGCCGCGCTGTTTGGCCTGACCGATGGATTTGGAACGCGCGTTACGCTCAGCCTGCAGTGCTTCGGTGCGGGTCTGGACGGTCTTGCGCTGTTCTTCCAGCGCTTCGATGCGCGCGGTATCCAGGGCAAAGCCACGGGAAGCCAGGCGGTCCGCTACGTCCTGAAGGTTGCTACGTAACAGTTTGGAATCGAGCATGTCGGTTTCTCGTTATCAAAGTTTGGTCAAAGACAGGCCAGCCCACGTCGCGAGCAGCCCGCCGAATACGCTGAGTGCCGCATAGCCCAGGGCCAGCGGCACTTGCCCGCTTTCCAGCAGGCGCACCGTATCCAGTGAAAAGGATGAAAAAGTCGTCAGCCCCCCGAGGAAGCCGACCATCAACCCGGCACGCACCTCGATCGGCACCTCCGGGCGTATCAAAAACAGGCCGTACAGCACGCCGATCAACAAACAGCCCACGATATTAACGGCCAGCGTCGCGGTATAGAAGTGCCGCGGCCAATTGGCGTTGACCCAATTACCTGTGGCGAAGCGCAACAAGGTGCCGGCAACCCCGCCAGCGGAGACCGCAATGATCAATGGAAGCACTATTTTCTCCGCTGCCGAGGGCTTAAACGGTCGAGTTGGGCGAGGTGGTTGAGCTTCTCGCCGATCTTCAACTCCAGGCCGCGTGGCACCGGTTGGTAGAACGGGATGGGATCAAGCTCTTCCGGGAAATAGTCTTCGCCGGCGGCGTAAGCGTCCGGTTCATCGTGGGCGTAGCGGTATTCGTCACCGTAGCCCAATTGTTTCATCAGTTTGGTCGGCGCGTTGCGCAGGTGCAGCGGCACTTCCAGCGAACCGTGTTCGGCGGCAGCACGCAGCGCGGTTTTGAAGCCCATGTACACCGCATTGCTTTTCGGCGCGCAGGCCAGATAAGTGATGGCTTGCGCCACCGCCAACTCGCCTTCCGGGCTGCCGAGGCGTTCCTGCACTTCCCACGCCGCCAGGCACAGGCTGAGGGCTCGCGGGTCGGCATTACCGATATCTTCGCTGGCCATGCGCACCACGCGCCGGGCCAGGTACAGCGGATCGCAACCGCCGTCGATCATTCGCGCGAACCAGTACAACGCGCCGTCGGGGTTGGAGCCGCGCACCGACTTGTGCAACGCCGAGATCTGGTCGTAGAACGCCTCGCCGCCCTTGTCGAAACGCCGACGCGTGTCGCCGAGCAGACTCTGCAGCAGATCGATGCCCATCTCGCTATTGTCATCGGCCAGATCGGAGGCGTTCTCCAGCAGATTGAGCAGACGCCGGCCATCGCCATCGGCTGCCGATAGCAGCATCTGGAAACCCTCATCGCTGAGGGTCAGGTTGCGCTTGCCTAGACCGCGCTCTTCGGTAAGCGCGCGGTGCACCAGTTTGCGCAGTGCGGCTTCGTCGAGGCTTTTCAGCACGTACACGCGGGCACGCGATAACAAAGCGTTGTTGAGTTCGAACGAAGGGTTTTCGGTTGTCGCGCCGATGAAGATCAGCGTGCCGTCTTCAACGTAGGGCAGGAATGCGTCCTGCTGAGACTTGTTGAAACGGTGCACTTCATCGACGAACAGAATCGTGCGCTTGCCGTACTGGCCAGCCTGCTGTTTGGCAATTTCAACGGCCTGACGGATTTCCTTGACCCCGGCGAGCACCGCCGAGACCGTTTCGAAGTGCGCATCGGAGACTTCCGCGAGCAACCGCGCCAGCGTGGTTTTGCCCACGCCCGGCGGGCCCCAGAAGATCATCGAATGCAGGGCACCCTGCTCCAGCGCCTCACGCAACGGCTTGCCGCGAGCGAGCACGTGCTCCTGACCGACGTACTCATCCAGATTGGTCGCACGCAAACGCGCGGCCAGTGGCTGGGCAATCGGGGCACTGCGAAACAGATCCATCACTACCTATGAAACCTCACTGGTGACAACAATCCCTGTGGGAGCGGGCTTGCTCCGGGCGGCGTTCCGACGAAGGCGGCGTGGCAGGCGCCCTACAGGCTGACTGCTCCGACGCATTCGCGAGCAAGCTCGCTCCCACAGGTTATTGCATTTATTCCTGGATCACGTCGGCACCCTTGGGGATGTCGAACTTGAACTTGGACGGCGATACCGGCTCGTTGGCCTTGACCCCAGTGAACAGGATGTTGGTGCGCTGGCCGACACTGTCGATCAGTTGCATATCATTGAGCAGACCATTACGGAACGACAGGCGCAGGTTGTCGAACAGGGTGTCCTTGGTTTTCGGCTTCAAAGTGAAGTCGATCACACCGCCCGCCTCTTTCGCGGAAATATCAAAGCTCTGGCTGATCTTCGACACATCACCGGACAGCAGCAGCGCCGGGGTCTGGGTCAGACGCTCGTCGAGCTTCTTGATGGTCGCCTGTTCCAGGTCCGGGTCCCACAGAGTGACTTTCTTGCCATCGGAGACCATGGTCTGCTCGGCCGGCGCGTTGGTGTGCCAGTAGAACAGGCCCGGACGCTGCAGGGTCATGTCGCCGGTGGTTTCCTGCAACTGCGTGCCGCTGCCGTCGAGGGTCAGCTGCGAGAAGTTCGCGCTCAGGGTCTTGGATGTTTCCAGCAATTGGGTCAGACGCGCCACGTCCTTGTCATCGGCGTGGGCCGTGAGAGTGGTCAGCGCCAGTACTGGCAGCAGCATGCGGGTAAGACGCATGGGAGTCCTCTTGAATACTCGTTGGGAGAGCGGCGGCACATCATTGTCCCGCCTCGTGCGTTTGCAATCAGTCGCGTACCGGGCCCGGGGCCAGTACTTCACGGGAACCGTTGGTGTTCATTGAGGTGACGACCCCGGCCATTTCCATGGCTTCGATCATCCTTGCGGCGCGGTTGTAGCCGATTTTCAGCTTGCGTTGTACCGCAGAAATAGAGGCGCGACGGCTTTCAAGGACGAACTGCACGGCTTCGTCATACAGCGCGTCAGCTTCCGGATCATCGCCGTCGCCACCACCGCTGCTGCCTTCAAAGCCGCTGCCGGCTTCTTCGACACCGTTGAGGATGTCGTCGTTGTATTCCGGTGCGCCGCGCAGTTTCCACGCTTCAACCACACGGTGTACTTCATCGTCGGAAACGAACGCACCGTGAACCCTGATCGGCAGGCTGGTGCCCGGCGGCATGTAGAGCATGTCACCGTGGCCAAGCAATTGTTCGGCGCCGCCCTGGTCGATGATGGTCCGCGAGTCGATCTTGCTCGACACCTGGAACGCCATTCGGGTCGGAATGTTGGCCTTGATCAGACCGGTGATCACGTCCACCGAAGGCCGCTGGGTGGCGAGGATCAAGTGAATACCGGCCGCCCGCGCCTTTTGCGCAATACGGGCGATCAGTTCTTCAACCTTCTTGCCGACGATCATCATCATGTCGGCGAATTCGTCGACGACCACGACGATGGTTGGCAGCTTCTGAAGCAACGGTGCTTCGTCGTGGATGCTTTCGCGCTTGTACAGCGGATCGCTCAACGGCTCGCCGGCGTCTTGGGCTTCCTTGACCTTGGCGTTGAAGCCAGAGAGGTTGCGCACGCCCATCTTCGCCATGAGCTTGTAGCGGCGTTCCATCTCGGCAACGCTCCAGCGCAGGGCGTTGGCGGCGTCCTTCATGTCGGTCACGACCGGGCACAGCAAATGCGGAATGCCTTCGTAGATCGACAGTTCCAACATCTTCGGGTCGATCATGATCAGCTTGGCGTCTTCCGGACCAGACTTGAACAAAATCGACAGAATCATCGCGTTCACACCCACCGACTTACCGGAACCGGTCGTACCGGCCACCAGCAAGTGCGGCATCTTCGCCAGGTCAGTGATGACCGGCTTGCCACCGATATCGTGGCCGAGTGCCAAGGTGACCGGCGATTTGAAGTTGTCGTACTCAGGCGTCGACAGCACTTCGGAGAAGCGCACGATCTGCCGGTCTTCGTTGGGGATCTCGATACCGACGGTGGTCTTGCCCGGAATCACCTCGACTACCCGCACACTGGTCACGGCCAGGGAACGTGCAAGGTCTTTGGCGAGGTTGGCGATGCGGCTGACTTTTACGCCGGCAGCAGGCTGGATCTCGTAACGGGTAATCACCGGGCCGGGGTGGATGGAATCCACCGTGACTTCGACACCGAATTCCTTGAGCTTGATCTCCAGCAAGTGGCCGACCGCCGCCAGGGATTCCGGTGAGTAATTGAGTTGTTTCTTTTCTGCAGGATCGAGAATCGAGATCGGCGGCAAGGTGCCTTCCACGGCGCTGTCGACGAACAACGGCACCTGTTTCTCTTTCTGTACGCGCTTGCTTGGCTCCGGGGCCTTGACCGGCGCCGGGGCAATCACTGGCGGAACCTGTTTCTCGCGATCGGACATGTGCTTGCTCAGGGCTTGCTCACGTTCGATCAGGCGTTCTTTGACTTTGGCCTGCTCACGCTTGTCGGTGACCGTCGGCGCGACCACGTCATGCACGCGATCGTCGACTTCACGCAGTTGTGCGACCAGTTGCTTGCGTTCGGTACGCGCCGACCACCAGCGATTAAGGGCGCCCTGGAACAGCTCGAACAGGTCGAGGGTGATCTTGCCGGTGATGTCCATCACCTTGAACCACGACAGGTCGGTGAACACCGTCAGGCCAAACAGGAACAGCGCGATGAACAACAGCGTGCTGCCCTGAATGTTCAGCGCGTTCTTCGCCAGATTGCCGAGGCTTTCGCCCAACGCACCACCGGCACCGGCCGGTAGACCCGACGCCGCATGAAAATGCAGATGCGCCAGCGCCGCGCCGGACAGCACCAGGAAGACCAGACCGATCAGACGCCAGGAAAAAAGCCAGCCGCTCCACTGCCACGGTTCGTGGCGCTGGCGGAAGATCTGGTAGGCCTTGATCGCCAGCAGCAGCGGGAAGATGTAGGCGAAGTAACCCAGCACCATAAACAATATGTCGGCGCTGTAAGAGCCCGCCGGGCCGCCGAAATTCTGTACGTCGTCGATCTTGCTGTTGTGGCTCCAGCCCGGATCGTCCTTGCCGTAGGTCAGCAAGGCCATCATCAGGAACAGGCACAAGGCGCCAATGGCGATCAATGCACCTTCCTTGAGCCGGTAGTGCAACTGTTGGCGCCAGAGCGGAACGACTGTTTTTGGTGCTTCGGTGGATTTCTTCAAAACGCTTCTTTTCCTGCGCCCAAGGCGCGTCCATCTATTGAATGACGATAAAAAACTGCCCAATCCAGGCAGGTAAAAAAGTGAACGAGCGCAACTGAGACTACTTTTAACACTGCGTCGCGCTTTTTATAAACACAGCGCACCGCGAATATTCTGTAACAGCCCGGCATTGTACGGGTTTGTGCGTCTGATGCCATGCTTCAAAACCCAGGACTGAGCATAGTCAAGCACACAGAACCCGCGACTCAATTTGAGCATGCATTACCTTTTGTGACAAAGGCTTATGAGGTGTATTTGATGAACGTAGCGAAGCATTCACGCCTGATCATCCTCGGCTCCGGTCCGGCCGGCTACAGCGCTGCCGTGTATGCCGCCCGCGCCAACCTCAAACCAGTGGTCATTACCGGCCTGCAGGCCGGTGGTCAGCTCACCACCACCGTTGAAGTCGACAACTGGCCCGGCGACGTCGAAGGCCTCACTGGCCCGGTACTGATGGAGCGCATGCAGAAACACGCCGAACGCTTTGCCACAGAGATCGTTTACGACCACATCCACACCGCCAAGTTGCAGCAGCGCCCGTTCGAGCTCATTGGCGACAGCGGCACTTACACCTGCGACGCACTGATCATTGCTACCGGGGCCTCGGCGCAATACCTGGGACTGCCCTCGGAAGAAGCCTTCGCCGGCAAAGGTGTTTCCGCCTGCGCAACCTGTGACGGTTTTTTCTATCGCAATCAGGTGGTGGCGGTAGTCGGCGGCGGCAATACCGCCGTCGAGGAAGCGCTGTACCTGTCGAACATCGCCAAGGAGGTGCACCTGATCCACCGCCGCGACAAGCTGCGTTCGGAGAAAATCCTTCAAGACAAACTGTTCGAGAAAGCCGCGAACGGCAACGTGCGCCTGCACTGGAACCAGAATCTCGATGAAGTACTCGGCGATGCCAGCGGCGTCACCGGCGCGCGATTGCGTGACAGCCATACCGGAGAAACCCGCGAACTGGCACTGGCCGGCGTATTCATCGCCATTGGCCACAAACCCAACACCGACCTGTTTCAAGGCCAGTTGTCGATGCGCGACGGTTATTTGCAGGTCAAGGGCGGTAGCGACGGCGATGCTACTTCCACCGAGATTTCCGGGGTGTTTGCCGCCGGTGACGTGGCCGACCACATTTATCGCCAGGCGGTGACGTCGGCAGGCGCCGGCTGCATGGCCGCCCTCGATGCCGAGAAGTATCTGGACGACATTCCTGTCATTTAACGGCACACTTTATCGCGGGCCAGACAGCCCGCACCGCCCTCCCCTTCTGCAAGCCTGGATGCCATGCTGACTTGGTTACAACGTAATTCCCTGACTTTTCCACCGCTGGAAAAGGCCATGCGCGACCCTAACGGATTGCTTGCCGCCGGTGGCGATCTGTCGGCTGATCGGCTGATTCAAGCGTATCGTCATGGCTGCTTTCCGTGGTTTTCCGAGGGCCAGCCGATTCTCTGGTGGTCGCCGGATCCGCGCACGGTGTTATTTCCCGACGAACTGCATGTTTCGCGCAGCCTCGGCAAACTGCTGCGCCAGGAACGCTATCGAGTGACCTTCGATCAAGACTTCGACGCCGTGATCCGTGCCTGCGCTGCACCACGGGATTACGCCGACGGCACCTGGATCACCGAAGCCATGCAGGAGGCCTACGTTGAACTGCATCGTCGCGGCTTCGCGCATTCGGTGGAGGTCTGGGATCAAGGCGAACTGGTCGGCGGCCTGTACGGCCTGGCGATGGGTCAACTGTTTTTCGGCGAATCAATGTTCAGCCGCGCCGACAACGCCTCCAAATTCGGCTTTGCCACCCTGGTGCGCCACCTGAAAGACTCGGGATTCGTGCTGATCGACTGCCAGATGCCGACCGATCATCTGCACAGCCTCGGCGCCCGGGCCATTCCCCGCCACGAATTTGCTGACTATCTGGGCCGCCACCTGGACCAACCCAATCGTGCCACTTGGGTTTGCTGAGCGACTTTTGCGCGCGTGGCTTACACTTAATTCACCAGCTTATCCCGAGGGTTGATCATGACCGAGTTGGCACGTCTGAAGTTCTATGCCACTCAACCTCACTCTTGCAGTTATCTGCCCGAGGAGCAGGCTACGACCTTGTTTCTCGATCCGAGTCAGCCCATGGATGTGCATGTCTACGCAGACCTGTCGGAAATGGGCTTTCGTCGCAGCGGCGACCATTTGTACCGGCCGCATTGCCAGAACTGCAATGCGTGCGTGCCTGCGCGAATCCCGGTGGCGCAGTTCATGCCCAACCGTCAGCAAAAGCGGATTTTCAAGCGCAACACGGATTTGCAGGTGCGCCCGGCCAAACCGCAATTCAGCGAAGAATATTTCGATCTGTACCAGCGCTATATCGAACAACGTCACGCCGACGGCGACATGTACCCGCCGAGCCGTGATCAATTCTCGACGTTTCTGGTCCGCGACCTGCCCTTCTCACGCTTTTACGAGTTTCGACTCGACGGACGGTTGCTCGCCGTGGCGGTGACCGATTTGCTGCCGAACGGTTTGTCGGCGGTTTACACCTTCTACGAACCCGATGAAGAGCGCCGCAGTCTTGGCCGATTTGCCATCCTCTGGCAAATCACCGAGGCACAGCGCCTCGGGCTTGAGGCGGTGTACCTCGGGTACTGGATCAAGAACTGCAAAAAGATGAACTACAAGACGCAATATCGTCCCATCGAATTGTTGATTAATCAGCGCTGGGTCATCCTCAACTAAACCCAAGCCGTAAACCCCTTGGCGTAAACCCCATTTTTCGGGCACAATGCACGCCGCTTTTGCCTGGCGCAGTTGCACCGGGCCATTCATTGGATACCGAGGGCTTTACTGCATGTCGAAAGAAGACAGCTTCGAAAT
>NZ_JBITSX010000004.1:220910-226932 GCF_044541255.1 Pseudomonas sp. NPDC085632
CTATTGAGTTGGAAAAACGGCACGACGAAACCGCGCATATTTCCGGCAAGATGCGCAAGAACTACATTCGTATTCTTACCGGTGACAAAGTGCGCGTCGAGCTGACGCCCTATGACTTGAGCAAAGGGCGCATTACTTACCGCGCTCGTTAATCAAGTCAATACAGAACGCCCGGTTTATGCCGGGCGTTTTTGTATGTGCGTTTTGGGGTTTTGGGTTTGGGTTTGGGTTTGGGTTTGGGGGCATATCCGTTTTCTCGGGTGCGGCCGCTGGCGGTTTCGCTCTTACAGCGAGTCCCTTTTTCAAACGCCAAAAAGGAACCAAAAGGCTTTGCCCCTGGCGTACGGCACTTCGCGGAGGCTCAGTGTTCCCTCGCTACGGTGTCCATCCGGGGGCATCGCCTACGGTTTGCTTCGCTGCACCTCCTCTCGATGTGTGCGGCTGCGCCGCACGGCGCTGCGCGCCTAACCCCCGGATGGACACCTACGCTCGGCCTGCCGAAGGGGCAAAAGATCAAAAGCCGAAGCCAAAGCGAGATCACAAGCCAGATCAAGAGCCCCTCACCCTAGCCCTCTCCCGGAGGGAGAGGGGACTGATCGCGGTGTTTGGGGGAAGTACGCCGACGTGCGATACCGCGTTGAACTCAGTTTCTGAAAGGCCCACAAATCGGCTCCCTCTCCTCGGGGAGAGGGCTGGGGTGAGGGGTTAATCCAACACCGAACAAAAGCCGACCGCATGCTCTTCACCACTCAACAGGATGAGCGTTAGCTCGGCTGCGGCTTTTGATCTGTAAGGCGACGTCGGAAGGCTGAGTGGAGGGATTGATCCGGGGGTGGGAGCGCAGCGACCGTTTGGCGCAGCCAAACACAGCGAGAGGAGGTGCAGCGAAGCAAACCGGAGACGCTGCGCCCGGATCGATCCCGCAGCGAAGGAACCCCGAGCCCCAGCGAGCGGGCCGCACGTAGGAGCAAGCCCTTTTGGTTACTTTTGGGGCGTTTGCCAAAAGTGACCCGCCGTAAGGGCGGAACCCTAAGCAGCCGTTGCCGCAGCAACGGATATATACCCAAAAGCAAAAGGCACCCGAAGGCGCCTTTAGCTTTACAGCATCAGCCAAAAACCATCAGGCCATCTCTGCGGTGGTCTCGAAGTCAAACGTCAACTCACCATCCTTGATGTCGATGTGCACCACACCGCCATGCTCGGCCAGCTCGCCAAACAGAATCTCCTCCGCCAACGGACGCTTGATCTTGTCCTGGATCAGACGCGCCATCGGACGCGCGCCCATCGCCGAGTCATAACCACCCGCCGCCAGCCAACTACGCGCGGCATCAGTGACCTCAAGCAGCACACGCTTGTCTTCCAGCTGCGCCTGAAGCTCGGTAAGGAACTTGTCCACCACACTTTTGATGACCTCGTGACTGAGGCGACCAAACTGGATAATGGTGTCCAGGCGGTTACGGAACTCCGGCGTAAAGCTCTTCTTGATCACTTCCATCGCATCAGACGAGTGGTCCTGATGGGTGAAACCGATCGAAGCACGCGCCGCCGTTTCGGCACCGGCGTTGGTGGTCATGATCACGATCACGTTGCGGAAGTCCGCCTTGCGCCCGTTGTTGTCGGTCAGCGTACCGTGGTCCATCACCTGCAGCAGCAGGTTGAAGACTTCCGGATGCGCCTTCTCGATTTCATCGAGCAGCAATACGCAGTGCGGCTGCTTGGTGATCGCTTCGGTCAACAGACCGCCCTGATCGAAACCGACGTAGCCCGGAGGCGCACCGATCAGACGCGATACGGTGTGGCGCTCCATGTACTCGGACATGTCGAAGCGAACCAGCTCGATCCCCAACGCCTTGGCCAGTTGCCGCGCGGCCTCGGTTTTACCGACACCGGTTGGGCCGGCGAACAGGAACGAACCGACTGGCTTGTCAGGCGACTTGAGGCCGGCGCGCGACAGCTTGATCGCGGTCGACAGCGAATCGATCGCCGCATCCTGACCAAACACCGTCAGCTTCAGGTCACGCTCAAGGTTACGCAGCAACTCCTTGTCGGAGCTGGTGACGTGCTTGGGCGGAATCCGCGCGATTTTCGCGACGATGTCTTCGACGTGCGGCACTTCGATGCGCTTGGCGCGCTTCTCGACCGGCTGCAGGCGCTGATAGGCACCCGCCTCGTCAATAACATCAATGGCTTTGTCCGGCATGTGTCGGTCATTGATATAGCGCGATGCCAGTTCAGCAGCGGCACGCAGCGCCTCATCGCTGTATTCGATGTTGTGGTGCTGTTCGAAACGCCCTTTCAGGCCGCGCAGGATACCAATGGTGTCTTCCACCGATGGCTCGACGACATCGACCTTCTGGAAGCGACGCGCCAAGGCACGATCCTTCTCGAAGATGCCGCGAAACTCCTGGAACGTGGTCGAACCGATGCAGCGAATGTCGCCAGACGACAGCAGCGGCTTGAGCAGATTCGAAGCGTCCATGACCCCGCCCGACGCAGCGCCCGCACCAATAATGGTGTGGATCTCGTCGATGAACAGAATGGCTTGCGGACGTTTTTTCAGTTCATTGAGCAGCGCCTTGAAACGCTTCTCGAAATCACCGCGATACTTGGTGCCCGCGAGCAGAGCACCGAGATCAAGCGAATAAACAACACTACCGGCCAGCAAATCCGGAACCTGGTTGTCGACAATGCGCTTGGCCAGACCTTCGGCAATCGCGGTTTTACCCACGCCTGCTTCACCGACCAGCAGCGGATTGTTTTTGCGCCGACGCGCGAGAATCTGCGCAACACGCTCGACTTCCGATTCACGACCGACCAGCGGATCGATGCGACCCTGGCGCGCGAGTTCGTTGAGGTTGCTGGCATAAGCATCCAGAGGATTGCCTGAAGAAGAAGACTCACCGCCCTCGTCGTCCTGCATATCTTGTTCACCTTCAGAGTGATCGCCATGCCCCGGCACTTTGGAAATGCCGTGAGCGATATAGTTGACGACATCAATGCGCGCCACGCTCTGCTGCTTCAACAGGAACACGGCCTGACTCTCTTGCTCACTGAAGATTGCAACCAGCACGTTGGCGCCGGTTACTTCGCGTTTGCCCGAGCTCTGTACGTGGAAAACAGCACGTTGCAGTACACGCTGGAAGCCCAGGGTTGGCTGGGTTTCGCGATCCTCGTCATGAACGGGGATCAATGGCGTGGTGGAGTCGATGAACTCCTGCAGGTCATGCTTGAGTTTGTCGAGGTTTGCGCCGCAGGCACGCAAAACGGTGGCGGCAGCCTCATTGTCCAATAGGGCCAGCAAAAGGTGTTCGACGGTCATGAATTCATGACGTTTCGAACGAGCCTCCTTGAAGGCTAGATTGAGGGTGACTTCGAGCTCGCGGTTTAACATAGCTTCACCTCATACCCATGTGGTCTGCGATTAACCGTACTTCTCGATTTCACAGAGTAGCGGTTGCTGGCTTTCCCTGGCGTACTGGTTGACCTGCATGGCCTTTGTCTCGGCGATGTCGCGGGTAAACACTCACATACTGCCCGTCCTTCTGTGTGGACGGCCAGCATGACCTTGGTCGCCAGCTCGCGATTCAGGTTAAAAAACACCTCGAGCACTTCGACGACGAAATCCATCGGTGTGTAGTCATCATTGAACAAAACCACCTTGTACATTGGCGGCGCCTGTAACGCAGGCTTTGATCCTGAACAGCAACGCCTGCCGAATCGTCGTCGTGCTCCTCTGGAAGATCCTTTTGGAGAAGCGGGCGATCCTGATTGAATGTTAGTCGAATCTGGCTGATTGCATGCATGGAAAGAAAGGTTCGTCAGTTGTGCAAATACAGTGGTGGGGGCGGCTGTCCACGTTTTCAACTCCGACTGCCCGGTCACCTTGACTATCGGGAAAACGGTGTTACAACCAATAGAACCCACAGTGGGTAAAAAAGATCCGCGGAGTCAATTCTTTTAACGAATAAGATTGCGGATGAACTGGATGATACTCCAGCGATGGAGTCTGTTGCAGAGGGATTTGAGCATGGCTGTCGGCAAGGTGAAATGGTTCAACAATGCCAAGGGATTCGGCTTTATCAATACCGACGCCCGCGAAGGCCGCGACGAGGACGGCAAAGAGATCGACTTCTTTGCCCATTACTCCGCCATTGAAATGGAGGGATATAAAACCCTCAAGGCCGGGCAAGCCGTGGTTTTCAATATTGTTCAAGGCCCCAAAGGACTGCATGCGGTCGGCATCAATGCTGTCATCGAGAAACCGTCCAGTGCCGCTGAAGGCGCTGCTGTCGGCGCCGCTGCTGCTGCCGCTGCCGCGACTGCCAAAGCGATGAGCTGACTGATTTACCTCTGAATACTGGCAATAAAAAACCGCCTGACTCAATTCATCGAGTCAGGCGGTTTTTGTGTGCCTGCGTTTTACATGTGCGAGATCAGCGCATCGCCGAAGCCTGAAGAGGAAACCAGTTTGGCGCCGTCCATCAGTCGTTCAAAGTCATAGGTCACCGTTTTGGCCGAGATAGCGCCGTTGGTGCCCTTGATGATCAAATCCGCCGCTTCCGTCCAGCCCATGTGGCGCAGCATCATCTCGGCCGAGAGAATCAGCGAACCCGGATTCACCTGATCCTTGCCAGCGTACTTCGGCGCCGTACCGTGGGTGGCTTCGAACATCGCCACGGTGTCGGACAGGTTGGCGCCCGGCGCAATACCGATACCGCCCACTTCCGCCGCCAGAGCGTCGGAGAGGTAGTCGCCGTTCAGGTTGAGGGTCGCGATCACATCGTATTCGGCCGGGCGCAGCAGGATCTGCTGGAGCATGGCGTCGGCGATGGCATCTTTGACCACAACGTTCTTGCCGGTTTTCGGGTTTTTGAACTGCATCCACGGGCCACCATCGAGCAGAGTCGCACCGAATTCTTCGGCGGCCACTTCGTAGGCCCACTCTTTGAAGGCACCTTCGGTGAACTTCATGATGTTGCCTTTGTGCACGATGGTCAGCGAATCGCGGTCATTGTCGACTACATATTGCAGAGCCTTGCGTGCCAGGCGCTTGGTGCCTTCCAGCGAAACCGGCTTGACGCCGATGCCGCAGTTTTCGTCGAAACGGATCTTGGTGACGCCCATTTCTTCTTTAAGGAATTTGATGACCTTGGTGGCTTCCGGCGAACCGGCCTTCCACTCAATGCCGGCATAGATGTCTTCGGAGTTCTCGCGAAAGATGGTCATGTCGACGTCGCCGGGCTTTTTCACCGGGCTCGGTACGCCTTCGAACCAGCGCACAGGGCGCAGGCAGACGTACAGGTCGAGCTGCTGACGCAGGGCCACGTTCAGCGAACGGATGCCGCCACCGACCGGCGTGGTCAGCGGGCCTTTGATGGAAACCACGTAATCCTTGACTGCATCCAGAGTTTCCTGAGGCAGCCAGGTGTCCTGATCGTAAACCTGAGTGGCTTTTTCCCCAGCGTAGACTTCCATCCAGGAAATCTTGCGTTTACCGCCGTATGCCTTTTGAACTGCAGCATCGACAACCTTGATCATCACCGGACTGATGTCGACACCAATGCCGTCACCTTCGATGAAGGGGATGATCGGGTTATCAGGAACATTGAGAGAATGGTCTGCATTGACGGTGATTTTGTCGCCGACGGCTGGAACCTGAATCTTCTTGTAACCCATGCTGAACTCCATTGTTTGGATTGAACATCTGGCTTGGTTCGAGCGTAACCCAGTTAAATCAACACGCAAACCCTCTGTTCGTGGCGCGGCCACATCTCGTTTCGTACAAGCCTGAAAGCAAAGGGAAAAGCGCCAAACTCAAGCATTCGCGACGACTCTACGCGCCACCCTGCCCTGCGACCTTTAGACCAATGGACGAGATTGGTTGCATATGAACCATCGGCAGATTGCCAGCTACCTATGTATAATGCCGCCCGCTGACCACAGGGTCACGACGGCTGGCCTCTCTAGTACGAGACTTTCCGCCTGATTGGTCGGGTTGTTACCGCAGCCTGACTGCTTGACG